>NZ_JBUDGD010000003.1:0-222002 GCF_055484735.1 Pseudomonas sp. 15C
GGCGCGACTCCTGGCCATCAGCGCGACTTCTTCCGGGTTGGCATGGGTGGCGTGGACCAGGCACCAGCGCTGGTCGACCTCGACATTTTCATACAGCCATTGCAGCGGCCGGCGACCGCTCCAGCTCAGGCAATCGTCGACTTCTTTTTGTTGCTCAGCGATGTGGATGTGCACCGGGCATTGTTTGTCGCTGGCGGCGAGAATTTCGCTGATCTGTTGCGGCGTCACCGCGCGCAGCGAGTGGAAGCACAGGCCCAGCGATTGCGCCTTTTGCTGCGCCAGCATTGGCTGAAGGCGCGATTGCAGATTCAGGTAGTTTTCGGTGCTGTTGATGAAGCGGCGCTGGCCGTCATTCGGCGTTTGGCCGCCAAAACCTGAATGGCTGTAGAGCACCGGCAGCAGGGTCAGACCAATGCCGCTGTCACTGGCAGCCTGGCTGATGCGCAAGGCCAGTTCGGCCGGGTCAGCATACGGCTGGCCGTTACTGTCGTGATGCACATAGTGGAATTCGGCGACCGAGGTGTAACCGGCCTTGAGCATTTCGATGTACAGCTGACGGGCGATGACGCCGAGCTGATCCGGGCTGATCTTTCCGACGAGCCGGTACATCAGATCGCGCCACGTCCAGAAACTGTCGTTGGGATTGCCGGCCACTTCGGCCAGCCCGGCCATCGCCCGTTGGAAGGCATGGGAATGCAGATTCGGCATGCCCGGCAGCAACGGGCCGCTTAACCGTTCGGCGCCGTCTGCGCTGGAATCGGCCTGGATTTGGGTCAACAAGCCATCGGCGCTGACCTCAAGACGTACATTGTTGGCCCATCCATTAGGCAGCAGTGCGCGTTCAGCAAAGAAAGCGGACATGGTTCGGCACCCCCATCGCGTGTTATTTGTATATACATATACAGACGTTTGCCTGCCCGGTAAACTCCGGCAAGCTAGCCACTTTCATCCAAGAACAGGGATCCACCGTGCCGACTCCGCCTCCAGTCTCCCCGTTGGCCGCGAACATGGGCGACAGTCCGGCGCCCTTGTACGCCCGCGTCAAACAGATGATCACCCAGCAGATCGACAGCGGTAACTGGCCGCCGCATTACCGCGTGCCGTCCGAGAGCGAACTGGTCAGCCAGCTGGGTTTCAGCCGCATGACCATCAACCGCGCCTTGCGCGAGATGACTGCCGACGGCCTGCTGGTGCGCATGCAGGGTGTCGGCACGTTCGTCGCCGAACCGAAGAGCCAGTCGGCGCTGTTCGAAGTGCACAACATCGCCGACGAAATCGCCTCCCGCGGCCATCGCCACACCTGCCAGGTCATCACCCTTGAAGAAGAGGCCGCCGGTTCCGAGCGCGCACTGGCGCTGGACATGCGCGAGGGGCAGAAGGTGTTTCACTCGTTGATCGTGCATTACGAAAACGACATTCCAGTGCAAATCGAAGACCGCTTCGTCAATGCGCTGGTCGCCCCGGAATACCTCAAGCAGGACTTCACCCTGCAAACCCCTTACGCCTATCTCAACCAGGTCGCGCCGCTGACCGAGGGCGAGCACGTGGTCGAGGCGATTCTCGCTGAGCCGTCCGAGTGCAAGTTGCTGCAGATCGAAAAGGGTGAGCCGTGCCTGCTGATTCGTCGTCGCACGTGGTCGGGCCGTCAACCGGTGACCGCTGCGCGCTTGATCCATCCGGGTTCCCGTCATCGTCTGGAAGGACGCTTTCATAAATGAGTTACGAAATGAAGGTTCTGCGCGCTGCAGGCTATCCGCGCATGCCATGGAAAAACGGCGGCGGCAGCACCGAAGAAATCACCCGCGATGCAGGTGCCGGTCTTGATGGTTTTGGCTGGCGTCTATCTATTGCCGACATCGCTGAATCGGGCGGTTTCTCGACGTTCGCCGGTTACCAGCGAGTGATCACCGTGTTGCAGGGCGATGGCATGACGCTGTGCGTCGACGGTGACGATAGTCGCCCGCTGTTACCCCTCGACCCGTTCGCCTTCAGTGGCGAAAGTCAGGTGTCGTGCACGCTGCTCGGTGGCGCGATTCGCGATTTCAATCTGATCTACGCACCGCAGCGTTACAGCGCGCGGTTGCAGTGGCTGGAGGGCGAGCAACGCTTTTTCAGTTCGGCGTCGACGCTGCTGGTGTTCAGCGTCAGTGACGCGCTGCAAGTGCAGATCGGTGACAGTGCTTCGCAGCTGGGGCGACATGATTGTCTGCAGCTGGACGGTAACACCGGGTTGATCGAAGTCTCGACCTATGCCGCTTGTTGCGTGATCGAGCTGACAGCTCGCTAATGACGCCTTTCTCTTGATCGTTCCCAGCTCTGCGTGGGAATGCATCCCGTGACGCTCTGCGTCACCAGCGATCCCGAAACCTGTTTCCTGCACGCACCAACTTGTTACCGAACGCCCCAGCGTGGCGCAATACCACGCCCATCTGGCAAATCCCCAATTCACAAAAACGCTCCTGCAAAAAATTTCATTCACGCCTGAGCCCTTGATCCAGAAGCTCTCCAGCCCCTTGCGCGTTTTATCTTGAACGCCTCTCCAACAAGTTGGCCGCTTGATTGCATATGCTTGTATGTACAAGTAAAGACGTATGCGTATGAGTCGCTTGAGACTCTCCGCAGCGTCCACTGATTCGCTTGTCGCGCATCGAAGCGCACAGGCTGCTTGCCCACTGCCAGGGTTGGTTTGAATTGATCGCTGAGGAGTCTTTTTCGTGACTGACAATAAGCCTACTAAGGTTCGTAACGTCGAAATCCGTGCATCGCGCGGCAACAAGCTGACCGCCAAGAGCTGGCTGACCGAAGCGCCGCTGCGCATGCTGATGAACAACCTCGACCCGGAGGTCGCCGAGAACCCGAAAGAGCTGGTGGTCTACGGTGGTATCGGTCGCGCGGCGCGCAACTGGGAGTGCTACGACAAGATCGTCGAAAGCCTGACCAATCTGAATGGCGACGAGACCCTGCTGGTGCAATCGGGCAAACCGGTCGGCGTGTTCAAGACCCACAGCAACGCCCCGCGCGTACTGATCGCCAACTCCAACCTGGTGCCGCACTGGGCGAGCTGGGAGCACTTCAACGAACTCGACGCCAAAGGCCTGGCCATGTACGGCCAGATGACCGCCGGCAGCTGGATCTACATCGGCAGCCAGGGCATCGTGCAGGGCACCTACGAAACCTTCGTCGAAGCCGGTCGCCAGCACTACAACGCTGACCTCAAAGGTCGCTGGGTGCTGACCGCCGGCCTCGGTGGCATGGGCGGCGCGCAGCCTTTGGCCGCTACACTGGCCGGCGCCTGCTCGCTGAACATCGAATGCCAACAGGTGAGCATCGATTTCCGCCTGAAAAGCCGTTACGTCGACGAGCAGGCCAAAGACCTCGACGACGCGCTGGCGCGTATCGACAAATACACCAAAGAAGGCAAAGCGATCTCCATCGCTCTGTTGGGTAACGCCGCAGAAATCCTCCCCGAACTGGTCAAGCGCGGCGTGCGCCCGGACATGGTCACCGACCAGACCAGCGCCCACGATCCGCTCAACGGTTACCTGCCGGCCGGCTGGAGCTGGGACGAGTATCGCGCCCGCGCCAAGACCGAACCGGCCGCTGTGATCAAAGCCGCCAAGCAGTCGATGGCCGTGCACGTCAAAGCCATGCTGGAATTCCAGAAACAGGGCATCCCGACTTTCGACTACGGCAACAACATCCGTCAGATGGCCCAGGAAGAAGGCGTCGAAAACGCCTTTGATTTCCCGGGCTTCGTGCCGGCCTATATCCGTCCGCTGTTCTGCCGTGGCATCGGCCCGTTCCGTTGGGCGGCATTGTCGGGTGATCCACAGGACATCTACAAAACCGACGCCAAGGTCAAAGAGCTGATCCCCGACGACGCACACCTGCACAACTGGCTGGACATGGCCCGCGAGCGCATCAGCTTCCAGGGTTTGCCGGCACGGATCTGCTGGGTTGGCCTGGGCCTGCGCGCCAAGCTCGGTCTGGCGTTCAACGAAATGGTCCGCAGCGGCGAGCTGTCGGCACCGATCGTGATCGGTCGCGACCACCTCGACTCCGGCTCGGTCGCCAGCCCGAACCGCGAAACCGAATCGATGCAGGACGGTTCCGACGCCGTGTCCGACTGGCCACTGCTCAACGCCCTGCTCAATACCGCCAGCGGTGCGACCTGGGTTTCGCTGCACCACGGTGGCGGCGTCGGCATGGGCTTCTCGCAGCACTCGGGCATGGTGATTGTCTGCGACGGCACGGACGAAGCGGCCGAACGCATCGCCCGCGTTCTGCACAACGACCCGGCGACCGGGGTCATGCGTCACGCCGATGCCGGTTACCAGATCGCTATCGATTGCGCTAAGGAGCAGGGGCTGAACCTGCCGATGATCACCGGCGGCAAGTAACACAAATCCCTGTGGGAGCTGGCTTGCCAGCGATAGCGGTGGCACTGCTGGAAATGATGTTGACGGTACCGACGTCATCGCTGGCAAGCCAGCTCCCACAAGGTCCGAGTAGGCCCGAGAGAACTATTAAAACAATCCACAGAGGTTGAATCATGGCTGTCAACACCGATCGTGCAGGCAACAAACCGTTGATCGAGAGGCGTTCGATCGACTACATCCCGGAAGCGGAAAGACACGGTCGTCTGTTCAGCCAGTTCACCCTGTGGATGGGCGCCAATCTGCAGATCACTGCGATTGTCACCGGGGCCTTGGCCGTGGTGCTGGGCGGTGATGTGTTCTGGTCGTTGATCGGCTTGCTGATCGGCCAATTGCTCGGCGGTGGTGTGATGGCGCTGCATGCTGCGCAAGGGCCAAAACTCGGTCTGCCGCAAATGATTTCCAGTCGCGTGCAGTTCGGCGTTTACGGCGCGGCGATTCCGATCGTGCTGGTGTGCCTGATGTACCTGGGTTTCACCGCGACCGGCACCGTGCTCTCCGGGCAAGCGCTGGGGCAGTTGTTTGGTGTCAGCGACAGCATCGGCATTCTGATTTTTGCCAGCGTCATCGTGCTGGTGACGGTGCTCGGCTATCGGGTGATCCACTTTATTGGCCGGGTCGCCAGCCTCATCGGCGTGATTGCTTTCGTCTTTCTGTTCTGGCGGTTGATGAGCCAGACCGATGTCGGCGCGCTCCTGCAAATCCGTCACTTCAGCTGGAGCAGCTTCCTGCTCGCAATGTCGCTGGCCGCGTCCTGGCAAATCGCGTTCGGCCCGTATGTCGCAGACTATTCACGCTACTTGCCAAGCAACACCTCGGCGGTAAAAACCTTTTTCGCCGCCGGTGCCGGTTCGGTGATTGGTGCGCAGGTGGCGATGATCTTCGGCGTGTTCGCGGCGGCTTCGGCCAACGGCCAGTTCGCCGGGCATGAAGTGGCCTATATCGTCGGTCTGGGCGGCACCGGTGCCACTGCGGCGTTGCTGTACTTCAGCATCGCCTTTGGCAAGGTGACTATCTCCACGCTCAACTCCTACGGCAGCTTCATGTGCATCGCGACGATCATCAGTGGTTTCAAAGGCCACCTGACCGTTACGCGCATGCAGCGCCTGGTGTTTGTGCTGGTCATCGTCGGCGCAGCCACGCTGATTGCGCTGCTCGGTCAGCACTCGTTCCTCGGTGCGTTCAAGTCGTTCATCCTGTTTCTGCTCGCCTTCTTCACCCCGTGGAGCGCGATCAATCTGGTCGACTACTACTGCATCACCCGCGAGCGCTACGACGTGCCGGCGCTCGCCGATCCGAAGGGACGCTACGGTCGCTGGAACCTGTTGGGGATCAGCGTCTACGTGTTCGGTGTGCTGGTGCAGCTGCCGTTCATTTCGACCAAGTTCTACACCGGTCCGCTGGTGGCTGCCCTCGGTGACGTGGATATTTCCTGGATCATCGGTCTGGTGCTGCCTGCCGCCGTTTACTACGTGTGCGCAAAAAAATGGCACAGCGCAGTGCCCGATCAGCTGATTCTGCCAGTCGCGCAGAGCAGCGAAGTACAACCCGAAACAAGCGGGGCCGGTCGCGCTGCGGCGCAGGCCTGATCTGGACGTGGACAGGGCTGGATGCCTCTTGAACTGCCGTAAGCCCATTCATGATTAGGAGCGTCATTACAATGAAATCGAACAAGACCCTGCTGACCACATTGCTGTCCATGGGCCTGTTGGCCAGTGCCGGTGCGACCCAAGCCGCCGGCTGGTGCGAATCGGGCAAACCGGTGAAATTCGCCGGGCTGAACTGGGAAAGCGGCATGCTCCTGACCGACGTGCTGCAAGTGGTGCTCGAGAAAGGCTACGACTGCAAGACCGACAGCCTGCCGGGCAATTCCATCACCATGGAAAACGCCTTGAGCAGCAATGACATTCAAGTGTTTGCCGAAGAATGGGTCGGCCGCAGCGAGGTCTGGAACAAGGCCGAGAAGGCCGGCAAGGTGGTCGGCGTCGGCGCGCCGATCGTCGGTGCAATCGAAGGCTGGTACGTGCCGCGCTACGTCATCGAGGGTGATACCAAGCGCAAACTCGAACCGAAAGCCCCAGACCTGAAAAACATCGCTGACCTGGGCAAATACGCCGCCGTGTTCAAGGACGCCGAAGAGCCGTCCAAGGGCCGTTTCTACAACTGCCCGGCCGGCTGGACCTGCGAGCTGGATAACAGCGAAATGCTGAAAAGCTACGGCCTGGAAAACAGCTACACCAACTTCCGTCCGGGCACCGGCCCTGCGCTGGATGCGGCGGTGCTGTCGAGCTACAAGCGGGGCGAGCCGATCCTGTTCTACTACTGGTCGCCCACCCCGCTGATGGGCCAGATCGATGCGGTCAAACTCGAAGAGAAGGCCGGCGTCGACAAGAGCGTGAGCATCAAGGTCGGCCTGTCGAAAACCTTCCACGACGAAGCCCCGGAACTGGTCGCCGTGCTGGAAAAGGTCAACCTGCCGATCGACCTGCTGAACCAGAATCTGGGGCGCATGGCGAAGGAGCGTATCGAGTCGCCGAAACTGGCGAAAATCTTCCTCAAGGAACATCCTGAAGTCTGGCATGCGTGGGTCAGTGCAGACGCAGCCAGGAAAATCGACGCGGCGCTGTAGGTCGATACCTCCCGGTCAACCGTGAGGCTGGCCGGGAGATATGCCGTAAACGCTTGATTGAGATTGCTGACTGAGAGCCGCTTATGTTTCCCGAGAGCTTTACCTTTTCCATCGCCGACTGGGTCAACGGTTGGGTCGATTCGCTGGTCACCAACTACGGTGATGTGTTCCGCCATATCTCCGACACGCTGTTGTGGGCCATCGTCAACCTCGAAGGCCTGCTGCGCGCAGCGCCATGGTGGCTGATGCTGGCGATCGTTGGTGTGGTCGCCTGGCACGCCACGCGCAAAGTCGTGACCACGGCGGTCATCGTCGGTCTGCTGTTCCTGGTTGGCGCGGTCGGTCTGTGGGACAAGCTCATGCAGACGCTGGCACTGATGATGGTCGCGACGATCATTTCGGTGTTGATCGGCATTCCGCTGGGGATTCTCTCGGCACGCAGCAATCGCCTGCGTTCGGTGCTGATGCCGCTGCTCGACATCATGCAGACCATGCCCAGTTTCGTGTACCTGATTCCGGTGCTGATGCTGTTCGGTCTGGGCAAGGTACCGGCGATTTTCGCCACGGTGATCTACGCCGCACCGCCGCTGATTCGTCTGACCGATCTGGGCATTCGCCAGGTTGACGGCGAAGTGATGGAAGCGATCAACGCGTTCGGCGCCAACCGCTGGCAGCAACTGTTCGGCGTGCAACTGCCGCTGGCCCTGCCGAGCATCATGGCCGGGATCAACCAGACCACCATGATGGCCCTGTCGATGGTGGTAATCGCCTCGATGATCGGCGCCCGTGGCCTGGGTGAAGATGTGCTGGTGGGGATTCAGACCCTCAACGTCGGACGTGGCCTTGAAGCCGGTCTGGCGATCGTGATTCTCGCAGTGGTCATCGACCGTATTACTCAGGCGTATGGTCGGCCACGGCATGAGGTGAGCAAATGAGCAACGCAACCGTGAGCAAGATCGAAGTCAAAAACGTCTTCAAGATTTTCGGCAACCGCGCCAAGGACGCCCTGGCGATGGTCGGCCAGGGCAAGACCAAGGATCAGGTGCTGAACGAAACCGGTTGCGTGGTCGGGGTCAACGACCTGTCGCTGAGCATCGGCACCGGCGAGATCTTCGTGATCATGGGTCTCTCCGGCTCGGGCAAATCCACCCTGGTGCGCCACTTCAATCGTCTGATCGATCCCACCAGCGGGGCAATCCTCGTCGACGGCGTGGACATCCTGCAATACGACATGGACGCGCTGCGCGAATTTCGCCGGCACAAGATCAGCATGGTGTTCCAGAGCTTCGGCCTGCTGCCGCACAAGAGCGTGCTCGACAACGTCGCCTACGGCTTGAAAGTGCGCGGCGAGAGCAAGCAGATGTGCACCGAGCGCGCGCTGCACTGGATCAACACCGTGGGCCTCAAAGGCTACGAAAACAAATACCCGCACCAGCTCTCCGGCGGCATGCGCCAGCGCGTCGGCCTGGCCCGCGCTTTGGCGGCGGACACCGACATCATTCTGATGGACGAAGCCTTCAGTGCGCTCGACCCGCTGATCCGTGCGGAGATGCAGGATCAGTTGCTGGAGCTGCAAAAGACCCTGCACAAGACCATCGTGTTCATCACCCACGACCTCGACGAGGCCGTGCGCATTGGTAACCGCATTGCGATTCTCAAGGATGGGAAGTTAATTCAGGTCGGTACGCCGAGAGAGATCCTGCATTCGCCGGCGGATGAGTATGTCGACCGGTTCGTGCAGCGGCGGGCGGCAGTAGTCTGAAAAATGTGCGGTGACTGAACTGGCGCCATCGCGAGCAGGCTCACTCCTACAGTTGAAATGCGTACCCCTGTAGAAGTGAGCCTGCTCGCGAAGGGGCCGGTGAAGCTGCATCAATATCAAGGTTGAGGTTTTAGATGTCCCAGGCTGAAAAAATCATCATCACCGGCGACCACCTGCGTTGGCAGGACGTGGTCGCCGTGGCCCGTCACGGCGCGCAACTGGAGCTGTCGGAGGGCACCTGGGCGCGTATCGACAACGCGCAGGCCATCGTTCAGCGCATCGTCGAAAGCGGCGAGCGGGCCTATGGCGTCAACACCGGTCTGGGCGGACTGTCCAACGTCTCGCTCAAGGACGAACAGCTCAGCCAGCTATCGCGCAACACCTTGCTCAGCCATGCCTGCGGCGTCGGCCCGGTGCTCAGCGACGAACAGACTCGCGCGATCATCTGCGCGGCCATCCACAACTACAGCCACGGCAAATCCGGCATTCATCGCCGTGTGGTCGAAGGCCTGCTGGCGCTGCTCAATCGCGGCATCACCCCGCAGGTGCCGTCGCAAGGTTCAGTGGGCTACCTGACGCACATGGCGCACGTCGGTATCACGTTGCTCGGCGTCGGCAACGTCAGCTATCGCGGGCAGATTGTGCCGGCGCAACAGGCGCTGGCCGCAGAAGGCCTGCAACCGGTACAGCTCGGCGCCAAGGACGGTTTGTGCCTGGTAAACGGCACGCCGTGCATGACCGGCCTAAGCTGTCTGGCAATTGCCGATGCAACGCGCCTGCTGCAATGGGCCGACGTTATCGCTGCGATGAGTTTCGAAGCGCAGCGCGGGCAGATTGCCGCGTTCGATGCCGAGATCATCGCACTGAAACCGCACCCGGGCATGCAGCAGGTCGGCAGCAATCTGCGCGCGCTGCTCGATGGCAGCGAAGTGATCGCGACGAGCAAAGGCATTCGCACCCAGGACGCCTTGAGCATCCGCTCGATCCCGCAGGTGCATGGCGCCGCCCGTGATCAGCTGGAGCATGCGACCAGACAGGTCGAGATCGAACTCAACGCCTGCACCGACAACCCGTTGCTGCTCGGTACGCCGGAGAACTTCCGGGTGATGTCGCAAGCCAATCCGCACGGGCAATCGGTGGCGATGGCCGCCGACCTGCTGGCGATTGCCATGGCCGAGATCGGTTCGATCGCCGAGCGCCGTCTGGATCGCCTGATCAACCCGCACGTCAGCGGCCTGCCGGCGTTTCTGGTGGCCAATCCGGGCGTCAATTCCGGGATGATGATCGTGCAATACGTCGCCGCCTCGCTGTGCGCGGAAAACCGCCAATTGGCGCAACCGGCAGTGCTCGACAACTACATCACCTCAGGCCTGCAGGAAGACCATCTGAGCATGGGCACCCATGCAGCGCTGAAACTGCATCGCGCCGTGGAAAACTGCACGCAAATCCTCGCCATCGAATACTTGCTGGCGGCCCAGGCGTTTGAATTTCTCAAGGAGCAACGCTTCGGCGCCGGCACCGATATCGCCTGGCGCCTGCTGCGCGAAACGGTCCCGGCCTACGATCAGGACCGCTGGCTGGCGCCAGACATTGCCGCCGCAGCGAGCGTGCTGAAAGACCCGAATCTGCCGCACAACGTTTTACCGAATCTGTACTGACACTACCCTGCCAGCGTGCCAAGGCGCGGCTCTCCAAAAGACGAGCGGCGACGGACAACGGACATTTCCGGAGCGACTGGTCAGTTAATAAGAAACTCTCAAAAGGAGCACAAACATGACTGCGCTGAACCTGATTCCCGGCCAACTGAGCCTGGCCCAACTGCGTGACGTCTACCAGCATTCGGTCAAGCTGAGCCTCGACAACAGCGCCTCTGCGCAGATCGAGGCCAGCGTGGCCTGCGTCGAGCAGATCCTCGCCGAGAATCGCACCGCCTACGGCATCAACACCGGGTTCGGCCTGCTGGCGTCGACGCGCATCGCCAGCGAAGACCTGGAAAATTTGCAGCGCTCGCTGGTGCTGTCCCACGCCGCTGGTGTCGGTGAGCCGATCAGCGATGCGCTGGTGCGGCTGGTCATGGTGCTCAAGGTCAACAGCCTGAGCCGGGGTTTCTCCGGCATCCGCCGCGTGGTCATCGATGCGTTGATCGCGTTGATCAATGCCGAGGTCTATCCGCACATTCCGCTGAAGGGCTCGGTCGGTGCATCGGGCGATCTGGCACCGCTGGCGCACATGTCGCTGGTGCTGCTGGGCGAGGGCAAGGCGCGCTACAAGGGCGAGTGGATGCAAGCCACCGAGGCGCTGAAGGTTGCCGGCCTGCCCCCGCTGACCCTGGCGGCAAAAGAAGGACTGGCGCTGCTCAACGGCACTCAGGTGTCCACCGCGTTTGCCCTGCGTGGCCTGTTTGAAGGTGAAGATTTGTTCGCCGGTGCGCTGGCGCTCGGCAGTCTCAGCGTTGAAGCCGTGCTGGGCTCGCGCTCGCCGTTCGACGCACGCATTCATGCCGCGCGTGGCCAAAAAGGCCAGATCGATGCCGCGGCCGCGTACCGCGATCTGCTCGGTGAGCGCAGCGAAATCTCCGATTCGCACCAGAACTGCGAGAAGGTCCAGGACCCGTACTCGCTGCGCTGCCAGCCGCAAGTCATGGGCGCCTGCCTGACCCAGTTCCGTCAGGCTGCTGAAGTGCTCGCCGTCGAAGCCAACGCGGTGTCGGACAACCCGCTGGTGTTCGCCGCTGAAGGCGATGTGATTTCCGGCGGCAACTTCCACGCCGAACCGGTGGCCATGGCCGCCGACAACATGGCCTTGGCCATCGCTGAAATCGGCTCGCTGAGCGAACGCCGCATCTCGCTGATGATGGACAAGCACATGTCGCAACTGCCGCCGTTCCTCGTCGCCAATGGCGGCGTGAACTCCGGTTTCATGATCGCGCAGGTGACGGCGGCGGCACTGGCCAGCGAGAACAAGGCACTGTCTCACCCGCATTCGGTCGATAGCCTGCCGACCTCGGCCAACCAGGAAGACCACGTCTCGATGGCCCCGGCAGCGGGCAAGCGTCTGTGGGAAATGGCCGAGAACACTCGCGGCATTCTCGCGGTGGAATGGCTGGCGGCGGCGCAGGGGCTGGACCTGCGCAACGGCCTGAAGACCTCGCCGAAGCTGGAACAGGCACGGGCGATTTTGCGTAAGGAAGTGCCGTTTTATGAGAAGGACCGGTTCTTTGCGCCGGACATTAATGCGGCGACTGAGCTGTTGGCTTCGCGGTGCCTGACCGAACTCATTCCGGCGAAGTTGCTGCCTAGTTTGTAAGTGGATTTTCAGGGGGAGCTTTGTTGTTGCTGAAATCGATCCCCCTCACCCCAGCCCTCTCCCCCAGGGGGGAGAGGGGGAAGGGAGCAGATCTCTATGCTTTTCAGAATTTGAATTCAACTTGATAGTCAGGTTGGCATATCTCGACAGAACTACCCGGTCAGTTCCCTCTCCCTCCGGGAGAGGGCTAGGGTGAGGGGCTTTTCAAGGCCGCCCACCAAACCAACCCTAAACGGAGGCCAACAGTGAAAACCCTCTGGCAACACTGCCACGTCGCAACCATGGCCCAGGGCGTCTATTCGATCATCGAGGACGCCGCCATCGTCACTTCCGGTGCGCTCGTTGAGTGGATCGGCCCGCGCCAGCAATTGCCGTCCGGCGAATACCCGGCGGTCAATGACCTGCAAGGCGCCTGGGTTACGCCCGGGCTGATCGACTGCCACACCCACACGGTGTTCGGCGGCAACCGCAGCGGTGAATTCGAAAAACGTCTGCAAGGTGTCAGCTATGCCGAGATCGCCGCGCAGGGCGGTGGTATCGCCAGCACCGTGCGTGCGACTCGCGACGCTACTGAAGACGAATTATTTGCCAGCGCCGCCAAGCGTCTGAAGAGCCTGATGCGCGACGGAGTGACCACGGTCGAAATGAAATCCGGTTACGGCCTCGATCTGACCAACGAACGCAAGATCCTGCGAGTGATTCGTCGTTTGCAGCAAGAACTGCCGATCAGCGTTCGCAGCACCTGCCTGGCCGCCCACGCATTGCCGCCGGAATACAAGGATCGCGCCGACGACTACATCGATCTGGTCTGCAATGAGATGCTCCCGGCGCTGGCCGCCGAGGGCCTGGTCGATGCGGTCGATGCCTTCTGCGAATACCTGGCGTTCTCGCCGGAGCAGGTCGAGCGCGTGTTCGTCGCCGCGCAAAAACTCGGTTTGCCGGTCAAGCTTCACGCCGAGCAACTCTCATCGCTGCACGGCTCCAGCCTCGCTGCTCGCTATAAGGCGCTCTCCGCCGATCACCTGGAGTTCATGGACGAAGCCGACGCCATCGCCATGGCCGAAGCCAACACCGTGGCCGTGCTGCTGCCGGGCGCGTTCTATTTCCTGCGCGAAACCCAGCTGCCGCCGATGGACGCCCTGCGCAAGCACAACGTGAAAATCGCGATTGCCAGCGACCTCAACCCCGGCACCTCACCGGCATTGTCGTTGCGCCTGATGCTGAACATGGCCTGTACCTGTTTCCGCATGACCCCGGAAGAGGCCCTCGCCGGCGCGACGATCCACGCGGCGCAGGCGCTGGGCATGGCTGCGACCCACGGTTCGCTGGAGGTCGGCAAGGTCGCCGATTTTGTCGCGTGGCACATCGATCGTCCGGCGGATCTGGCTTATTGGCTTGGCGGCGATCTGGACAAGCGCGTCGTGCGTCACGGCGTTGAATCAAATCTGTAGGAGAGCAGTTGTGGATAAGGTTCTGCATTTCAAACAAGGTCGCGTGCCGTTGCTGATCAGCATGCCGCATGCCGGGGTACGCCTGACGCCTGCGGTCGAGGCCGGCTTGATCCCGGCGGCGAAAAGTCTGCCGGATACCGATTGGCACATCCCCGAACTTTATGACTTCGCTGAAGCGCTTGGCGCCAGTACCCTGGCTGCGGAATATTCGCGATTCGTCATCGACCTCAACCGGCCATCCGATGACAAGCCGATGTACACCGGCGCCACCACCGGCCTGTATCCGGCGACGCTGTTCGATGGCATTCCATTGTTCCGTGAAGGGCTGGAGCCGCCGAAAGAGGAACGCGCGAGCTATCTGAAGCAGATCTGGACGCCGTATCACCGCAAGCTGCAAGAGGAGCTGGCACGGCTCAAGGCTGAATTCGGCTACGCGCTGCTGTTCGACGCGCACTCGATCCGCTCGGTCATCCCGCACCTGTTCGACGGCAAACTGCCGGACTTCAACCTCGGCACGTTCAATGGCGCCAGCTGCGATGCGCAACTGGCCGCGCAGCTGGAAGCGATCTGCGCACGGCATGGCAACTTCAGCCATGTGCTCAACGGTCGGTTCAAGGGCGGCCACATCACCCGCCACTACGGCAACCCGGCCGAACACATCCATGCGGTGCAGCTGGAACTGTGCCAGTCGACTTACATGGAAGAATTCGAACCCTTCCGCTACCGCGCTGATCTGGCGGAGCCGACGCGGGTGGTGCTCAAGGAGTTGCTTGAGGGCTATCTGGCCTGGGGCCAAAGCCATTATGCAAAATAAGGCCTGGCGCCTACCCCTGTAGGAGTGAGCCTGCTCGCGATAGCGTCGGTTCAGTCCCATTTCAGTGACTGGCACACCGTTATCGCGAGCAGGCTCACTCTACAGGGGACACGGCTGAAAAATTGCGAGTAACCTGGAGCATGCTCATTGACGTAAATCGGGTTTATGATGCCCAACGGCAGAATAATAGAAGTCCCCTCAGGGATGACCTCGACCCCTTACGGAGCGCGCAATGCAGACTTTGTTTCCGCAGATCAAACCCCACGCCCGGCACGATCTGGCTGTCGATGACACCCATACGCTGTACGTCGATGAAAGCGGCTCGCCGGAAGGTCTGCCGGTTGTGTTCATCCACGGTGGCCCCGGCGCCGGGTGCGACGCGCAGAGCCGCCGCTACTTCGATCCGAACCTGTATCGCATTGTCACCTTCGACCAGCGCGGCTGCGGACGCTCGACGCCTCACGCCAGCCTGGAAAACAACACCACCTGGGATCTGGTCGAAGACCTCGAGCGCATCCGCAAACACCTGGGCATCGACAAATGGGTGCTGTTCGGCGGCTCATGGGGCTCGACCCTGGCGCTGGCGTACGCGCAAACCCACCCGGAGCGCGTCCACGGTCTGATCCTGCGCGGGATCTTTCTCTGCCGCCCACAGGAAATCGAGTGGTTCTATCAGGCCGGCGCCAGCCGTCTGTTCCCCGATTACTGGCAGGATTACATCGCACCGATCCCGCTGGACGAGCGCGACGACTTGCTCAGCGCTTTCCACAAACGCCTCACCGGCAACGACCAGATCGCGCAGATGCACGCGGCCAAGGCGTGGTCGACCTGGGAAGGGCGCACCGCGACCCTGCGGCCCAATCCGCTGGTGGTCGATCGTTTCTCCGAGCCACAGCGCGCGCTGTCGATTGCGCGGATCGAATGCCATTACTTCACCAACAATGCTTTCCTGGAGCCGAACCAGCTGATCCGCGACATGGCCAGGATTGCGCATCTGCCGGGCGTGATCATTCACGGTCGCTACGACGTGATCTGCCCGCTCGACAATGCCTGGGAGCTTCATCAGGCCTGGCCGAACAGCGAACTGCAGGTGATCCGTGATGCCGGCCACGCGGCGTCCGAACCGGGCATCACCGATGCGCTGGTGCGCGCGGCGAGCAAGATGGCTCAGCGCCTGCTCGATCTGCCGCCTGAAGAAGCATGAAGGGGCTGTTACAGCGCGTGCGTGGGGCGCGAGTGGAGGTCGGCGGTGAAGTCGTCGGTGCAGTCGATCAAGGCTTGCTGGTGCTGGTCGCGGTAGAACCCGACGACACGCGTGTCAGCGCCGACAAACTTCTGCATAAGCTGCTTAACTATCGGGTATTCAGCGATGCCGAGGGCAAGATGAACCTGTCCTTGGCAGATGTCGACGGAGGGTTGCTGCTGGTCTCTCAGTTCACCCTCGCGGCTGACACCAAAAGCGGCTTGCGCCCGAGCTTTTCGAGCGCGGCGCCGCCGGCCCTTGGCGAGGAATTGTTCGATTATCTATTGAGCAACGCGAAACAGATGCATGGCACTGTGGCATCAGGTAGATTCGGCGCCGATATGCAGGTGCATCTGGTCAACGATGGCCCGGTTACATTTTTGTTACAGACCTGAAAACGCTTGAAACACCTTCTTTAGGAAATTTCGACTGTTTTTCGGGTGTTTTCGCGATAAATACTTTGTTACCCCTGATGCGTTGTCATGCGGGCTACTAGATAATCGCGCGCTACGGGGATCGGCGTTCGTTGGTCCGTTTTGACTTAGGTAGAGACTTGTCCGGATCCGATTGGGGAATCATTTTGCCCCAGCGGAGTCGGAACAATGCTCGCCAACTTGGCAAGGGTGCGCTGGAAGGTCGGTTTTTTATCGCCGAAATCCCCACAGGCACTTCATCTGGCCGTTGGTTTATTGATCTGTTTTCGGCGAGGGTTGCTCGTGATTGTTAGTCCCTGTAATGCAGCAAAAATGTCTGCCAAACGCATGCGAAGTGCCCTGGTAGCGGGTTCGGCGCTCCTGTGCCTGCTCAGCGCCGGTCAGCTTTGGGCGTTCAATCTTGACGATGTATCGGCCAAGGCCAAAGAGCTGGCCGGGCAGAAGTTCGAAGCCCCGCGCAGCAACCTGCCGAACGAGTTCCGCGATATGAAGTTCGCGGACTATCAGAAAATCCGCTTCCTCACCGAAAAGGCTGAGTGGGCCGATCAGAAGACCCCGTTCAAGCTGTCCTTCTATCACCAGGGTATGCACTTCGATACACCGGTGAAAATCAACGAAATCACGGCTAACACCGTCGAAGAGATCAAATACGATCCGACGCGCTTCGATTTCGGCGACCTGAAATTCGATCCGAAGGCCACCGAACAACTGGGTTATGCCGGTTTCCGTGTGCTGTACCCGATCAACAAGGCCGACAAGCAAGACGAAATCATGACCATGCTCGGCGCGAGTTACTTCCGCGTTGTCGGCAAGGGTCACACCTACGGCCTGTCGGCCCGTGGTCTGGCGATCGACACTGCGCTGCCGTCGGGTGAAGAATTCCCGCGTTTCCGCGAGTTCTGGATTCAACAGCCGAAGCCGGGCGACAAGCACCTGGTGATCTTTGCGCTGCTCGATTCGCCGCGCGCCACCGGTGCCTATCGCCTGATCCTGCGTCCGGGCAGCGACACCATTGTCGACGTCAAGGCGCAGATGTTCCTGCGTGACAAGGTCGGCAAACTGGGCATCGCGCCGCTGACCAGCATGTTCCTGTTCGGCGCCAACCAGCCGTCGAAAGTGCTCAACTACCGTCGTGAACTGCACGATTCCAGCGGTCTGTCGATCCATGCCGGCAATGGCGAGTGGATCTGGCGTCCGCTGAACAACCCGAAACACCTGGCCGTGAGCAACTTCAGCGTCGAGAACCCGCGTGGTTTCGGTCTGCTGCAACGTGGCCGCGACTTCAGCCACTACGAAGATCTCGACGACCGCTACGACAAGCGTCCAAGCGCCTGGATCGAGCCGAAGGGCGAGTGGGGCAAGGGTACCGTCGATCTGGTGGAAATTCCGACTGCCGATGAAACCAACGACAACATCGTTGCGTTCTGGAGCCCGGAAAAAATGCCGGAGCCGGGTCAGCCACTGGACTTCGCCTACCGCCTGCACTGGACCATGGATGAAGCCGCGCTGCACGCACCTGACAGTGCCTGGGTTGCACAAACCCTGCGTTCGACCGGTGACGTCAAGCAATCGAACCTGATCCGTCAGCCGGATGGCAGCGTTGCTTATCTGGTCGACTTCGAAGGTCCATCGCTGGCCGCTCTGGCCCCGGACGCCGATGTGCGCAGCCAGGTCAGTGTCGGCGACAACGCCGAACTGGTCGAAAACAGCGTGCGCTACAACCCGGAAACCAAGGGCTGGCGCTTGACCCTGCGGATGAAGATCAAGGATCCGAGCAAATCCACCGAGATGCGTGCCGCACTGGTTCAGCCTGTCGTGACGGCTGATCTGGCGAAATCGGTGCCAGCGTCCAACTCGTCCGTTGCCAAAGCCGACAAGGTTGCCGCCAAGCAGCAAGAGAAAATCGACAAGGAAGCCAAGGCTGCCGAGGCCAAACAGGCTGAAGCCAAGCCGGTAGAAGAGGCCAGGGACAAGGCCAATAAAGACGCCAAGCAGCCAGCCGCTGCGGACGCGGCCCCAGCCACACCGGAATCGGCACCGACTGAAGAAGTCCTGACCGAGACCTGGAGCTATCAGTTGCCTGCCGATGAGTAACTCTCAAGTACAGCCAGAGACTCTGTCCGAGTATCTGGCGCATCTGCCGATGACCGACGAGCAGCGCGCGGAACTCGCGGGCTGCCAGTCGTTCAGCGAGCTGCATCAACGCCTGTCGTCCTCGACGTTCGACGCGCCTGCCGAAGCCGCCCAGGCTTCGGTGGGCAAGCGCCTGACCCTGAGCACCGCCGAAGAGCTGGAAGAAGCGGAAATGCTGGTGCTCGACGCCAGCGGCCGGATCAGCATGAAAGCCACGCCGCCGATCCGCCGTACCAAGGTCGTGCCGGAGCCATGGCGCACCAATATCCTGGTGCGTGGCTGGCGCCGTCTGACCGGCCGCACCAACCCGCCGCAGCCGCCCAAGGACGAAAACGTCCTGCCGGCCGCGCGCTGGCGCACCGTCGGATCGATCCGTCGCTACATTCTGCTGTTGCTGATGCTCGGCCAGACCATCGTCGCCGGCTGGTACATGAAAGGCATCATGCCGTACCAGGGCTGGTCGTTCGTCGATCTCGAAGAAGTCCTGCACCAACCGTTGCTGCAGACCGCCACGCAAGTGCTGCCGTATGCGCTGCAAACCAGCATCCTGATTCTGTTCGGGATTCTGTTCTGCTGGGTCTCGGCCGGTTTCTGGACCGCGCTGATGGGCTTCCTCGAGTTGCTCACCGGTCACGATAAATACCGTATCTCCGGCAAAAGCGCCGGCAACGAGCCGATTGCCAAAGATGCGCGTACCGCACTGGTCATGCCGATCTGCAACGAAGACGTACCGCGCGTATTCGCCGGTCTGCGGGCGACGTTCGAATCGGTCGCCGCTACCGGTGATCTGGATCGCTTCGACTTCTTCGTCCTCAGCGACAGTAACGACACCGACATCTGCGTCGCCGAGCAACAGGCCTGGCTGGACGTCTGCCGCGAAGCCAAAGGCTTCGGCAAGATCTTCTACCGTCGCCGTCGCCGTCGTGTGAAACGCAAGAGCGGTAACCTCGACGACTTCTGCCGTCGTTGGGGCGGTGACTACAAGTACATGGTCGTGCTCGACGCTGACTCGGTGATGAGCGGCGAATGCCTGACCAGTCTGGTACGCCTGATGGAAGCCACGCCAGACGCCGGGATCATCCAGACCGCGCCGCGTGCGTCGGGCATGGACACCCTCTATGCGCGCATGCAGCAATTCGCTACTCGCGTATACGGCCCGCTGTTTACGGCCGGTTTGCACTTCTGGCAGTTGGGCGAATCGCACTACTGGGGTCACAACGCGATCATTCGCATGAAGCCGTTCATCGACCACTGCGCCCTGGCGCCGTTGCCGGGCAAAGGTGCGTTCTCCGGTGCGATCCTCTCTCACGACTTCGTTGAAGCCGCGTTGATGCGCCGTGCCGGTTGGGGCGTGTGGATTGCCTACGACCTGCCGGGCAGTTATGAAGAGCTGCCGCCGAACCTGCTCGACGAACTCAAGCGTGACCGTCGCTGGTGCCACGGCAACCTGATGAACTTCCGCCTGTTCCTCGTCAAGGGCATGCACCCGGTGCACCGTGCGGTGTTCCTCACCGGCGTGATGTCGTACCTGTCGGCGCCGTTGTGGTTCTTCTTCCTGGTGCTGTCGACCGCGCTGCTGGCGGTGAATACGCTGATGGAGCCGCAGTATTTCCTTGAACCGCGCCAGCTCTATCCGCTGTGGCCACAATGGCACCCGGACAAAGCCATCGCGCTGTTCTCGACCACGATCGTGCTGTTGTTCCTGCCGAAACTGCTGAGCATCATCCTGATCTGGGCCAAGGGCGCGAAAGAGTTCGGTGGCAAGTTCAAGGTGACCCTGTCGATGCTGCTGGAAATGCTGTTCTCCATGCTGCTGGCGCCGGTGCGGATGATTTTCCACACCCGTTTCGTCCTCGCCGCGTTCCTGGGCTGGGCCGCGACCTGGAATTCGCCACAGCGTGACGACGACTCGACGCCATGGAGCGAAGCGGTCAAGCGTCACGGCCCGCAGACCCTGCTGGGCTTCTGCTGGGCGCTGCTGGTGATCTGGCTGAACCCGAGCTTCCTCTGGTGGCTGGTGCCGATCGTTGGTTCGCTGATGCTGTCGATCCCGGTGTCGGTGATTTCCAGCCGTGTTGGCCTGGGCCTGAAGACCCGTGACGCGAGCCTGTTCCTCATTCCTGAGGAATACAATCCGCCACAGGCGCTGCTGGCGACCGACCAGTACACCCACGAGAACCGCTACCACGCCCTGAACGACGGCTTCGTCCGCGCAGTGGTCGATCCGCAGCAGAACGCCCTGGCGTGCTCGTTGGCGACCTCCCGCCACGGTCAGGCCGAGCCGATCGAATGGCTGCGTCAGGAGCGCGTGCGGCACGCAGTCAAGGTTGGCCCAGCGGAGCTGAGCAACCATGATCGCCTGCAACTGCTGAGCGACCCGGTGGCCTTGGCGCGTCTGCACGAGCAGGTCTGGGCTGAAGGCCTGACCGAGTGGCTGGACGCCTGGCGGGCCTCGGTGAAAGCCGACCCGCATGCACCGCTGCTGCCGTTGCGACCGGCGACGATGCAGGCGCAACTGGCCTGATGAAAAAACCCCGCTGAGTCAGCGGGGTTTTTTTATGCGTGTGATTCAAAAGCCCCTCACCCTAACCCTCTCCCAGAGGGAGAGGGGACTGACTGCAGGATGCTTGAGCGATGCGACGGTATCTATTGACGTCGCCGAATCCAGATGCGACGCGGTATCTGAGCCTGATGCATCGCGTAAAGACAACTTGGTCGGCTTACTCTCCCTCGGGAGAGGGGACTGACTGCGGGATGCTTGAGAGACACGACTGGTCTTATTGACATCGCCGAATCCAGATGCTGCGCGGTATCTGAGCCTGATGCATCGCGTAAGGACAACTTGGTCGGCTCCCTCTCCCTCGAGAGAGGGCTGGGGTGAGGCGCGGGTTTTCAGTCATCACACCGCCAATCGCTAGCAGGGCTAGCTCCCACAGGGGTTTTGTAGGGGGGCCGAGTATCGAGGTGCACCACCGAACCATTGTGGGAGCTGGCCTGCCAGCGATAGCCTCACCTCGGTCCCAATCGAACCCAGGCGATCAATCCCTCAAACCTTGAACCGGCCCACCAGCGTCTGCAAATGCGTCCCCAACCGCGCCAGCTCAACGCTCGATGCCGCTGTCTCTTCACTCGCCGCCGAAGTCTGATCGGACACATCGCGTACATTCAGCACGCTGCGGTTGATCTCTTCGGCCACGGCGCTCTGCTGTTCTGCCGCTGCGGCGATCTGCTGGTTCATCGCCTGAATCGCCGAGACGGTGCGGGTGATGCTTTCCAGTGAGCCGCCGGCGCGGCGGGTGAGTTCGACGCTGCTGTCGGTCAGGGTGCGGCTGTTGTCCATGATCGTTGCCACTTGCTGGGTGCCGTTTTGCAGGCCGACGATCAGTTCTTCAATCTCTTCAGTGGACTTCTGCGTGCGCTGGGCGAGGCTGCGCACTTCGTCAGCCACCACGGCGAATCCACGACCGGCCTCACCGGCACGGGCCGCTTCGATAGCCGCGTTGAGCGCCAGCAGGTTGGTTTGCTGGGCCACGGATTTGATCACGTCGAGGACGCTGCCGATCTTGTCGCTTTCGCGCTTGAGTTCGCCCATGGCCTCGGTGGAGTGGCTGACTTCAGCGGCCAAACGCTCAATCTGTGCAATGGCTTCACCGACCACCTTGTCGCCTTCGCGGGCCTGCTGGTCGGCCGCGACAGCGGCTTCCGAGGCTTCTTCGGCGTTGCGTGCGACTTCCTGCACGGTGGCAGCCATTTCGTTCATGGCGGTGGCGACCTGGTCGGTCTCGATCTTTTGATTGTTGACCCCGGCGCTGGTCTGCTCGGTCACTGCCGACAGCTCTTCGGCGGCGCTGGCGATCTGCGTGACGCCGTCGCTGATGCCACCGATCAATTCGCGCAGGCCTTGGGTCATGCTTTGCATTGAGCGCTGCAACTGGCCGAGTTCGTCGCGGCGCAGCGAGACCAGATTGTGGGTGAGATCACCCGCAGCAACGCGTTCGGCGACCTTCAGGGTCTGGTTCAGCGGAATGATGATCTGCCGGGTGATCGCCAGAGCGGCAATCAAACCGAAGATCAACGCCAGCGCAGTGGCGACCAGCAGCATGTTCTTGGCGTGTGCGGCATCGGTATCACGCACCACGGTTTGCGATTCGGTGAGCTTCTTGCTCACGGCGATCAGAATGTCGCCCTGGGCTGACATGGCCGTCAGCGCGGCGGCGTTTTTCACCTGCGAATCGCGGAACTGACTGACGGCGGCGCGGTAGGCCTTGAGCGAATCAGTGGCTTGCTGCAGGTTGGCAATGTGCTGTTCCGGCACGCGGCTTGGCAGGCTTTCGAGATTTTTCAGGGCGTTTTCAATCGCGGTCAGTGCCGGTTGCTCGGCATCGGCCTTGCCGCTGTAGGTGTAGCCGCGCACCTGATAGCGCGCTTGCTGCAACAGTTTGCTCAGCTCGATAACCGCGTTGTATTGCGCCACGCTGTCACCTTGCAACAGCGCCTTTTCGACTTCGCCGACCTTGGCCACGGCGTTGTCGGCATTCGCGCCCAGCTTGCTGCGGGCATCTTCACGCTGCACGGTGGCCTGGGTCATTTCGCCGAAGGCGCGCTTGTACTCGGCCACGGCGGCCAGTTGCTGGTCGACCATTGCCGCATCGGCGGGCTGTTCGATCATGCCGCGCGCTTCTCGAAGGCCGCTGTCCAGTTTGGCCAACAACTCATTGACCGCCCCCGGCCCTTGCTCGCCGCGGCGCATGTCGTACTCCAGGCGTGCCAGGCGCAAGTCCTTGGTCAGCTCATTGAGGCTGGAGATGAAACCGAGTTTATCGCCGCGGCTGATGATGCCGCTCATGCCGGTCCAGCCGGTGAACGTGATCAACAGCGTCAGTAACAGCACCAGGCCGAAGCCGATGCCCAGCTTGCGTTTGACGCTGACGTTCCCAAGACTTTCGGCTAACCAACGGTACATGCGACCACTCCCTTCGGACCACTAAATTGGACTTATGGGGACTGTATCGGCTGCATGATGGCAATCTGTAACACCATCTGTCTGGCACGTCGGCTCAGAACAGGCGGGCGAGCAACGCGGTGACGGCGGTTTCGACGCGCAGAATCCGTTCGCCGAGCTGCACCGGTTGCAGACCGGACTTGGCCAGCAGATCGATCTCGTAAGGGATCCAGCCGCCTTCCGGGCCGATCGCCAGGGTCACCGGTTCACTCAGCGCGCGAGGGCAGGGCGGGTAATTGCCCGGATGGCCGACCAGACCGAGGGTGCCGTCGCTGATCGCCGGCAGCCGATCTTCAACGAAAGGCTTGAAGCGCTTCTCGATGATGATCTCCGGCAGCACCGTATCGCGGGCCTGTTCGAGGCCGAGGATCAGCTGTTCACGAATCGCCTCGGGCTCCAGAAACGGCGTCTGCCAGAAGCTTTTCTCGACGCGGTAGCTGTTGACCAGAATCACCTTCGAGACGCCCATGGTCGCGACAGTCTGAAACACCCGGCGGAGCATTTTCGGCCGTGGCAGTGCCAGCACCAGGGTCAGCGGCAGTTTCGTCGGCGGCGGTTGATCGAGGCTGACGCGCAGCTCGGCTTCACCTGCGTCGAGGCGCAGCAGCTCTGCCGAACCCATCAAGCCATTGATGCGCCCGACGCGCAGGCTGTCACCGACTTGCGAGCGGTGGACTTCCTGCATATGGGTCAGGCGCCGATCACGCAGCACCACACGGTCGGCCGCGATGAAGTCGGCTTCTTCGAGCAGCAGCAGGTTCATGCCTGGGTCGCTGGCGGCTGGTCGTTGTGGTCGTCGGCCGGGCTGTCTTCCGGGCGTTCGCGCTTGCTGATCAGGCCGCCGAACAGAATGCCGATTTCGAACAGCATCCACATCGGCACGGCCAGCAGAGTCTGCGAGAAGATATCCGGCGGCGTCAGGATCATGCCGACCACGAAGCAGCCGATGATCACGTACGGGCGGATCTTTTTCAGGTAGGCAACATCGACCACGCCGATCCACACCAGCAGGACCACGGCCACCGGGATCTCGAAGGCAACGCCGAAGGCGAAGAACAGCGTCATGACGAAATCGAGGTAACTGGCGATGTCGGTCATCATTTCCACGCCGGCCGGGGTGGCAGCGGCGAAGAACTTGAAGATCAGCGGAAAGACGAAGTAATAGGCGAACGCCATGCCCGTGTAGAACAGCATAATGCTGGAGACCAGCAGCGGCACCGCGATGCGCTTCTCGTGCTTGTACAGGCCCGGCGCGATGAAGCCCCAGATCTGATGCAGGATCACCGGGATCGCCAGAAACAGCGAGACCATCATCGTCAGTTTCAGCGGCGTGAGGAACGGCGACGACACGTCGGTGGCGATCATCGTCGCGCCGACCGGCAAGTACTGGCGCAACGGCGTCGAGACGAAGGTGTAGATCTGCTGGGTGAAGGCGAACAGCCCGGCAAAAATAATGAAGATCGCCGCCACGCAACGCAGCAGGCGGGTGCGCAACTCGGTGAGGTGCGAAACCAGCGGCATGTGCTGGTCGTTTTCGGGGAGATCGCTCATGGGGCTCGCGGCGGCAGAGTAGGGTCGTGAGGCGCTGGTGCAGTCGGCGCGGCGTCTGGAGCTACGTGTTCAACCGACGTTGGCGCGACAGCAGGTACGGGTTCGGTTATCGCTACGGCAGGTGCAGGTGCAGGTGCAGGCGTCGGTGCAGGTGCAGGTGCAGGTGCAGCAGGCGCATGAATCGTCTGCTCGCCCACGTGCTCAACCGGGGTCGGCTCCTGCTGAACCGGGCTGAAAATCTTCCGCGCCTCCTGCTCCAGCGAGAGGATGTGCTCGTTGTGCAGTTGCCGACGGATCTCATCGGCACCGATTTCACGTTCAACTTCCTGTTTGATCGCGTTGAAGCTGCGCTTCAGCCGACCGACCCACAGGCCGGCGGTGCGCGCAGCGCCCGGCAGTCGCTCGGGGCCCAGCACCAGCAGGGCGACGAGGCCGACGAGCAGCAGTTCAGAGAAGCTGATACCAAACATTAGTCAGTGCTCACACGTCTTTGCGGATCGGCTCTTCGACTTTCTGCGCCTGCACGTCGATGGTGTGCGGCGGGTTGGCCTGCGCGGTGGTCTGCGGCGGCACCGGCGGCACCGGCTGCGCCGGCGGGGTCACGCTCGGTTCGGCCGGTTTTTCGTCGTCGTTCATGGCCTTGCGGAAGCCCTTGATCGACTCGCCAACGTCGGTGCCGAGGTTTTTCAGTTTCTTGGTGCCGAACACCAGCACCACGACAACCAGGATGACGATCCAGTGTTTCCAGTCAAAAATGCCCATGTTGCTGTTCCTCTCGAATAGTTGTTCAGGCGGACGGACGCGAGGCTTTCTCGACGTGTCCGGACAGGCCGAAGCGGCGATCCAGTTCATCCAGCACGGCCTGCGGATGCTGCCCCAGTTGGGCAAGCATGACCATGCTGTGGAACCACAGGTCGGCGGTCTCGTAGATGACATCGCTGCAGTCGCCGCTGATGGCGGCATCCTTGGCGGCGATAATGGTTTCGACCGACTCTTCGCCGACCTTCTCCAGAATCTTGTTCAGCCCCTTGTGGTACAGGCTGGCGACATACGAACTGTCGGCGGCTGCGCCTTTGCGCTCTTCGAGCACTTCGGCCAGACGGGTGAGTGTGTCACTCATGCTTGTGTCCTGCGGAGTAAATGGCGTGCGGGTCTTTCAGTACCGGGTCGACCGTTTTCCAGTCGCCGTTTTCGAAGACGCGGTAAAAGCAGCTTTGACGGCCGGTATGGCAAGCGATGTGGCCAATCTGTTCAACCATCAGGATGACCACGTCGGCATCACAGTCCAGACGCATCTCATGCAGGGTCTGCACATGGCCGGACTCTTCGCCCTTGCGCCACAGCTTGCCACGGGAACGTGACCAGTAGATTGCACGATTCTCCGCGGCGGTCAGTTCGAGCGCTTCGCGGTTCATCCAGGCCATCATCAGCACGCGTCCGGTCTTGTGATCCTGAGCGATCGCCGGCACCAGGCCGTCAGCGTCCCACTTGATCTCGTCCAGCCAGTTTTTCATCTTCAGTTCCTGAAAGCAGCTTCGAGTTGCAAGCTTCAAGCTGCAAGTAAAAGCAGGTTGCGGTGGACCTGTATCGTCAAGCTCAAGGCTTGCAGCTTATAACTTGCAGCTGATTCGTGCTATCGGCGAACGACCAGATACAAGCCGACAGCCACCATGATTCCCGCTGGCCAGTGCGCCCAATCGGTCAGTGGACCGCCAGCGGCGAGGATTGCTCCGCCGGCCAGATGCGCGCAACCGAGCAGGCGCAGGAACCAGTCATCCTTGCGTCGATGCCATGGCGGCGGCGGGTCGTTGGCGTGCGGCTGCGACATGCGTTCGAGCAGGTCGCGGGCCATGTTGGCCAGGTGCGGAATCTGCTCGAACTGGCTCTGCACGTTGCCCAGCAAGGCTTTGGGGCTGACACGCTCGCGCATCCAGCGTTCGAGGAACGGCTGCGCGGTGTTCCACAGATCCAGATCCGGATACAGCTGACGCCCGAGGCCTTCGATGTTGAGCAGGGTCTTTTGCAACAGTACCAGCTGCGGCTGCACTTCCATGTTGAAGCGTCGCGCCGTCTGGAACAGGCGCATCAGCACCTGACCGAATGAAATATCTTTTAACGGTTTTTCGAAGATCGGTTCGCACACTGTGCGGATCGCCGCTTCGAATTCGTTGAGCTTGGTTTCCGCCGGCACCCAGCCCGAATCGATGTGCAGTTGTGCCACGCGACGGTAATCACGCTTGAAGAAGGCAAACAGGTTGCGCGCCAGATAATCCTGGTCTTCCGGGGTCAGGCTGCCGACGATGCCGCAGTCGATCGCGATGTATTGCGGGCTCCACGGGTTGACGGTGCTGACGAAGATGTTGCCCGGGTGCATGTCAGCGTGGAAAAAGCTGTCGCGAAACACTTGGGTGAAGAAGATCTCCACGCCACGCTCGGCGAGCATTTTCATGTCGGTGCGCTGGTCGGCAAGGGTCGCCAGATCGGTGACCTGGATGCCGTAAATACGCTCCATCACCAGCACTTTCGGCCGGCACCAGTCCCAGTAGACTTGCGGCACATAGAGCAGTGACGAGCCTTCAAAATTGCGCCGCAGCTGGCTGGCGTTGGCCGCCTCGCGCAGCAGGTCGAGTTCGTCGTAAATGGTTTTTTCGTAATCCAGCACCACATCGACCGGGTGCAGCAGACGCGCGTCGGCCGAGAGTTTTTCGGCGGCGCGGGCGAGGATGAACAGCCACGCCAGATCCTGCGCGATGATCGGTTTCAGACCCGGACGGATTACCTTCACCACCACTTCTTCACCGGACTTCAACTGCGCGGCATGCACCTGCGCCACCGAAGCCGAGGCCAGCGGCTCGACGTCGAAACGGCTGAACACTTCGCTGATCTTCTTGCCCAGCTGTTCTTCGATGAGCTTGACCGACAGCTGCGAATCGAACGGCGGGACCCGGTCCTGCAGCAGCATCAGCTCATCGGCGATGTCCTCTGGCAGCAGGTCGCGGCGGGTCGAAAGAATCTGCCCGAACTTGATGAAGATCGGCCCCAGATCCTGCAACGCCAGACGCAGGCACGCGCCGCGGCTCAGCTCCAGGCGTTTGCGCGGCAACCAGCGCCACGGCAGCACAAAGCGCAGCGCCAGGAGAAACCAGGGCAGCGGCAGGGCGAACAGCAGGTCATCGAGGCGGTAGCGGATCACGACGCGCTGGATGCGCAACAGACGGCGGACGGCAAGCAGCTTCATGCGTTATCGCTTGGGTCGAGGGATCGGGAAAGGCGCTCGAAACGCGCCTCGAGTCGTTCCAGATCAAGTTTGATCCGGTCCAGTTCGCTGAACCGCGCTTCGGCTTCGCGCTGCCCGACGAGGGTGCGTGATTCTTCGGCGAGGTATTCGGCGAGGTTCTGGTTGAGGCTGGCAAATCCTTGCTGATACCAGCGCGCGCGGCTGCGCAGGTGGCCGCCGAGCAATTGCGTGGCAACCGGGCCGAGCCAGCGCGAGAGTTCGTACTCCCAGTCCAGCTCGAGATCCTGCAGCACACCAGCCAATTCCAGCAGCACGCCGCTGTCGCCGTCGAGCTCGACTTCCGGCGCGTGCAGCACAGCGGTCTTGTCTTTGCTCAAGGCCAGTTTGACCAGGCTTGAAGCCGGCGCACGCAGGGTGCAGTCGACGCCGGCTGCCCACTGCGAAGCAAGCATCAAGCCTTCGTCACTGGGCAGAATGAACAATTGCAATGCCGGGCTGCGGCAGTCGACGGCAATCACCTTGCCGGTCAAATGCGCCAGCCGCGGCAGCGCCGTGCTGTCGAGACGCAGCACCCGGTTGAGGCCGAGTTCAATGCTGGCGAGCAGCCCGGTGAGCAACATCAGGGCTTGATGCCGCGGTGCAGGGCAACGATGCCTGCGGTCATGTTGTGATAGGTCACGCGGTCGAAACCGGCATCGACCATCATCGACTTCAGGGTTTCCTGATTCGGGTGCATGCGGATCGATTCGGCCAGGTAGCGATAGCTTTCCGAGTCATTGGTGATCAGCTTGCCCATCAGCGGCATGAAGGCGAACGAATAGGCGTCGTAGGCTTTGGACATCAGCGAGTTGGTCGGCTTGGAGAACTCCAGCACCAGCAGACGGCCACCGGGCTTGAGCACGCGCAGCATCGAACGCAGGGCGTCCTCTTTGTGCGTCACGTTGCGCAGACCGAAGGCTATGGTCACGCAGTCGAAATGGTTGTCCGGGAACGGCAGTTTTTCCGCGTCCGCCTGAACGAACTCGACGTTGCCGGCGACCCCCAGATCCAGCAGGCGGTCACGGCCGACCTTGAGCATCGATTCGTTGATGTCGGCCAGCACCACCTGACCGGTCGGGCCGACCAGGTGCGAGAATTTGCGGGTCAGGTCACCGGTGCCGCCGGCGATGTCGAGCACGCGGTTACCGCTGCGCACGCCGGACAGTTCGATCGCGAAACGCTTCCACAGACGGTGCATGCCGCCCGACAGAAGGTCGTTCATCAGGTCGTATTTGGCGGCTACCGAGTGGAAAACCTCAGCGACTTTTTCCGCTTTCTGGCTTTCCGGAACGTTTTTGAAGCCGAAGTGAGTGGTGGGTTCGGCATCGCTGCCTTTGCGCTGATCAGTCATATCGCTGTCACCAAAAGAGAATGCGCGACATTCTAATCCCCAAGCCATGCTTTGTCTTCGAATGGCTAAAGGTAAGATGGGCCACCTTCGGGACGATTTGCCGCAGTGGCGGTCAAGATCTACCGACACACCTTCATCTATCAGGAGTCATTCGATGGCCAAAATCAGTGTTGAGCGTGCCCACACCCTGGGCAAGGAAGCCGCCCGCGAGAAGGCCGACAAACTGGCCCAAAAGCTCAATGAACAATACGGTCTGGAGCCGCAGTGGTCCGGCGACACCCTGAACCTCAAGCGCTCGGGCGTGAAAGGCGCCGTTCACGTGGCGGACGATTCGATCAAGGTCGACGTCGAACTGGGCCTGATGATGTCGGCCATGAGCGGCATGATCAAAGCCGAGATCGAAAAGGCCCTCGACAAAGCGCTGGCCTGATTCTCATGTAAAACGCGATCCCCTGTAGGAGTGAGCCTGCTCGCGATAGCGGTGTAGCAGTCAAGAATGATGACGACTGACACACCGCTATCGCGAGCAGGCTCACTCCTACATTTGTTTTGTGATGCTCCCACTGGTTAGGGTGCCCTTTCTAATTTTTCTACCTACTTTGTGCCTGAGCCCGACACCCGTCCGGGCAGTTCCTCAAACCTTCTGCGCGTGAGGTGCACCATGGCCAAAGTTATTTTGAAGAAAAAAATCGACGCTCCGACTTCGACGCTGAACGACGTCAGGTCCTATGCCCGCAAGATCTGGCTGGCTGGCCTGGGTGCCTACGCCAAGGTCGGACAAGAGGGTAGCGAGTACTTTCAAGAGCTGATCGAAGCCGGTCAAATCGTTGAAAAGAAAGGCAAAAAGGCAGTCACCGAAAAACTGGTCGCGGCCAATGTCGAGATCGATGAGGCCGCCACTCAGGTCAGCTCTTTCAAAGGTCGTGTCGAAGTTCAACTGGACAAGGTCGAGAAGGCCTTCGACAGCCGCGTAGCAAGCGCCTTGAATCGCATCGGCATTCCGTCTAAACATGACGTTGAGACACTCTCTGCTAAGCTCGATGAGCTGACGGCATTGCTCGAACGCGTCGCGCGTAAATCTTAAGGAGAACGGGATGGCTGGTAAAAAGAACACCGATAAAGAAAGCAGCTCGTGGGTCGGGAAGGTCGAGTCGTACTCCCGCAAAATCTGGCTGGCGGGTTTAGGCGTGTACTCGAAGATCGACACTGACGGCAGCAAGCTCTTCGACACATTGGTCAAAGACGGCGAGAAAGCCGAGAAGCTCACCAAGTCTGCGGTTGGCAAAAAAGTCGAGGACTCGACCTCTTCGGCGAAGTCGCGCATCAGCGGCGTGAAAGACCGCGCCATGGGCAAGTGGGACGAGCTCGAAGGGGCTTTCGACAAGCGCCTGAACAGCGCGATTTCACGCCTCGGTGTGCCAAGCCGCAATGAGGTCAAGGCGCTCAACGCCAAGGTCGATACGCTGACCAGACAGATCGAAAAACTTACCGGTCTGAAAGCCCAGCCTGTAGCGGCGAAAACCGCTGCGGCGAAACCGGCAGCCAAGACTGCAGCGGCCAAGCCCGCGGCGAAAACCGCGGCCAAGCCACTGACCAAAGCGGCGGCCAAACCGGCAGCGAAAGCCGCCGCCAAACCAGCCGCGAAAACGGCCGCCGCCAAGCCAGCGGCTAAAGCTTCCGCCAAACCGGTGGCAGCGAAAGCCGCGGCGAAACCTGCGGCTAAAACGGCAGCGAAACCAGCGACCAAGCCAGCAGCGAAAACCGCTGCCGCCAAGCCTGCAGCCAAGCCAGCCACCAAACCGGCTGCGGCGAAAAAGCCTGCGGTGAAAAAACCGGCTGTACCGAAAGCCGCTGCGCCAAAGCCGGCCGCTGCGGCATCGACTGCTCCAACCGCTCCGGCCAACGCGGCAAACTCCGCTGCGGCACCCACGGCAGCAGCCACCCCGACTGCAGCATCGACCCCGTCGACGCCATCCAGTCAGTCCTGATTCATCAGGGCAAAACAAAACGCCCGGCCTGTGGAGGTCGGGCGTTTTTGTTTGTGCATACCAAGTCTGCCCTCACCCCAGCCCTCTCCCGGAGGGAGAGGGGGCCGACCGCGGTGTCTTGCGTTATACATCGACCTGAAAAATCCAGTCGATTATGGATTCAACGAAGCTCGCTCAGGTCGGCGTAGCTCTTGAAAATCCCCCGATCGATCCCCTCTCCCTCTGGGAGAGGGTTAGGGTGAGGGGATTTTGCAGGCAGACCGGATTTTGAGAGCAGCCTGATCATGGATTCAACGAAGGTCGTTCAGGTCGGCCTGGCTCTTGAGCATCCCCTGTCCGGTCCCCTCCCCTTTGGGAGAGGGCTAGGCGGGCGGCGTTCCGATGAGGGGCTTTTGCCGTCAGTCATGATCCTCAAGGTATTGCAGCGCCATCCGCTCCGTCGCCACTTTCACCGGCGGCAACAAATGCGGCGCCACCAGCATCATGATCTGGTACACCACCAGCCGCACCTCGCCCTCACGATCGAGAATTCGCTGGTAATCCAGGGAAAACAGCAGCGTCAGGGTGATCTGCTCCACCAGTTGTCCCAATGCCTGCGTATCGCTGACCAGTTGCCCCGCTGCCTTCAGCCGCGCCAGCAATGAAGCCAGCGTGCGTTTCAGCGCGTTGAGCAGATGACGTATGCCCTTGGCCAGTTTCGGCAGGCGCCCGGCGAGGTTCGACAGGTCTTGGAACAGGAATCGGTATTGCGCCAGGCGCTCGACGATCAGGTGCAGAAACAACCAATAATCCTCCGGCGCGAGTTCCACGTCCGACGGCGGATCGAGCAGTGGTGCCAGTTCCTGCTGGAAGCGTTCGAACAAGCCGAGGATCAGCGGTTCCTTGCCGTGGAAGTGGTAGTAGAGGTTGCCGGGGCTGATCCCCATTTCATTGGCGACCTCCATGGTCGAAACGTTCGGTTCGCCCTTTTCGTTGAACAGGTGCAGCGCACATTCGAGAATCCGGTCGCGGGTTTTCATCCAGTCTTCTTAGAAAATTGTCGTTGAACGTCAGCGCACTCGCACGTAAGTACCGGGTGCTGCCTCCATCGGCGGATAGTTGGGGTTGCCGAGTGCCATGCGGGTTTCGTGCTGCGCGCCCGAGCGCTGTTGAATCCACTCCAGCCACTGCGGCCACCAACTGCCGTCGACACGTTTGGCGTCGTAGTACCAGGCGCGCGGGTCGCTGCTCATCCTGGCGTTTTCGACGTAGTTGGCTTTTGGGTTGCTCGGCGGGTTGAGGATGCTTTGTACGTGGCCGCTGTTGGACAGCACGAAGCGCTTGTCGCCGCCCAGCAGCAGGGTCGAGCGATACACCGCGTCCCACGGCGTGATGTGGTCGTTCATGCCGGCCACGCTGAAACTGTCGACGGTGACTTTCTGCAGATCGATGGGCGTGCCGCAGACTTCCAGCCCGCCAGGATGGGTCAGCGGGTTGTGCTTGAAGAAATCCAGCAGATCGCCGTGCAATGCCGCCGGCAGGCGCGTGTTGTCGTTGTTCCAGTAGAGAATGTCGAAGGCGGGCGGCTCCTTGCCCAACAGGTAGTTGTTGACGAAGTAACTCCAGATCAAATCGTTGGGGCGCATCCAGGCGAAGACTTTGGCCATGTCGCGACCGTCGAGCACGCCCTGCTGATACGAACGCCGCTTGGCCGCTTCGAGAGTCTGTTCATCGACGAACAGCGTCGCCGGGGTTTCGATCTGGCTGTCGAGCAGGCTGACCAGATAGGTCGCACTGGCGACACGTCGCAGCTGCCGCTTGGCCTGCAGATGCCCTTGCAGCGCCGCGATGGTCAGGCCGCCGGCGCAGGCGCCCATCAGGTTGACCTCGCGGGCGCCGGTGATCGCCCGGCAAATGTTCATCGCTTCTTCCACAGCCTCGACGTAGCTCGACAGGCCCCATTCGCGATGGCGCACATCCGGGTTGCGCCAACTGATCATGAAGGTCTGCAAGCCGTTTTTCAGCGCGTACTGGACGAAGCTGTTGTGCGGGCTCAGGTCGAAAATGTAGTACTTGTTGATTTGCGGCGGCACCACCAGCAGCGGCTTGGCGTATTGCTTTTCGCTCATGGGCCGGTACTGGATCAGTTCGAGCATTTCGTTGCGAAACACCACCGAGCCGGTGGTGGTGGCGACGGTCTTGCCGACTTCGAATGCCTGTCGTGTCACCTGGCGTGGCAGGCCGTCGTTGTGCAGCAGATCGTCGAACAGATGGCTGAGGCCGCGCACCAGGCTGTGGCCGCCGGAATTGAACAGCTCTTTGACTGCCAGCGGATTGAGCAGCGTGTTGGACGGTGCCACGGCGTCGTTGAGCAGGGTGAAGACGAATTGCGCGCGGGCGCGGTCTTCGGGGCTCATGTCGCTGTCGTCGATCCAGCTCTTGACCTGCTTCTGCCAGGCGAGATATGCCTGCAGGCTGCGCCGATAGAACGGGTTGAGACTCCACGCCGGATCGGCAAAGCGGCTGTCGTTCGGATGGGTCGGATGCAGGGTTTCGCCGAGCAGCACGCGGCCCAGTTGGCCGCCCAGCTTCAAGGCATGCCTTGCCGTGTGGACCGGGTTGCGCAAGCCATGGGCGGCGACGCTGCGCAGGGTCGAGAGCAGGTCGCGACCGTGCAGGCCGGTGATCGCACTTTGTGCGTTGATAAACACGGCGGGGCTGGGCACCACGCCCGTCGCTGGTTTGTCGCGCATGACTCAACACTCCTTCGTCTTCAGGGCAAAAGCAAACTCACCGAACCAGAACACCATAGACGCTGTTACGGGTTGCTGCCTGCGCGGCGTCCTGCCGCGCACTCATGGGTAAAGCCCTGCATAAAGCCTGCCGCTGCGTTCAGCCGCCGAGCGGGGTCGGATGCGGATGCATCACCGCGCGCTGACGCTCCTCCTGGAGGAATTTCATGATGATCGGCGCCACCGCCTCGGCGCGGGTGATCAGGAACAGGTGGCCGTCATCGATGATGTGCAACTGCGCATTGGGAATGCGCCAGGCGAGCACGCGCATGTTGATCAACGGGATCAGCGGGTCGTCATCGCCGGCCAGCACCAGCGTCGGCTGATGGATCTTGTGCAGCCAGTGAATGCTGGTCCAGCCGAGGCCGGCGAACAGTTGCCAGTAGTAACCGAGCTTGCCCGCCGAACGCACTTTCGCCGCATGGCTGGCCGCCAGCGTCGGGTCGCGCCGGAACGAGCCGCCGTAGATCATCGGCGCGATGCGAATGACGTGGGACGGCTGAATGTAGCGCCGCGGACTGGCCATCATCCACAGCACTTTCGGTTTGCCCGGCACCATCACCGCACCGGCAGCGGTGGCCGCCAGTACCAGCTTCTTGCAGCGTTCGGGATAGTCGTAGGCGAACTGCTGCGCCAGTGCGCCACCCCACGACACGCCGATGACATTGACCTGACCGTAGTCGAGGTAGTCGAGCATCCGCGCCGTCAGCTTGGCCAGCCCGGGAAAGCGATACGGCCGGTTCGGCGTCGAGGAACCGCCGACTCCGGGAACGTCGAAGGCGATCACTTCCAGGTCCGGGTCCAGCGCCGCGACGAACGGAAATACCAGCTCCAGGTTGGCGCCGATGCCGTTGAAAATCAGCAAGGGCGTCAAGTGCGGCTTGCCGGGACGCACCGCCGTGCGAAGGGTCTGGCCATCCAGATCGACGGTGCGGAATATGAACGGTTGCGGCATGCGTGAGGCCCTGTAGATTTCAAGTGCACCCGTATCTCTGTAGGAGTGAGCCTGCTCGCGATAGCGTACATCCAGTCAACGAATAGGTTGAATCTGATGCCCTCATCGCGAGCAGGCTCACTCCTACAGTGGAGTTGTGGTGGTGTCAGTTACCGTTCGTGAACATAAGTGCCCGGCGCAGCCTCGCCCGCCGGATACGCCTTGTTGCCCAGTTTCACCGGGGCCTTTTTCAGGTTGCCCGAGCGCTCGGCCAGCCACGCCTGCCAATGCAGCCACCAGGAATCGGTGTGCTTGGTCGAGTTCTCTTGCCATTCATCGGCATTGGCGGCCATTTCTTCACTGGTCATGTAGCGCGATTTCGGATTGCCCGGCGGATTGAGAATGCTCTGGATATGGCCGCTGCTCGACAGCACGAATTCAACTTTTCCACCGAATAGCTGCGCCGACTTGTAGCAGGACTTCCACGGGGTGATGTGGTCGTTGGTGCCGGCCAGCGAAAAGATGTCGGCGGTGACCTGCTTGAGATCGATCGGCGTGCCGCACACTTCCAGTGCGTTGGGGCGAATCAATGGATTGTTTTTGAACATCTCGATCAGGTCGCCGTGGAACGCCGCCGGCAAGCGCGTGGTGTCGTTGTTCCAGAACAGAATGTCGAATACCGGCGGCTCGTTGCCGAGCAGGTAGTTGTTGACCCAGTAGTTCCAGATCAGATCATTCGGGCGCATCCAGGCGAAGACCTTGGCCATGTCTTTTCCCTCCAGCACGCCAGCCTGGTAGGAGTGGCGCTTGGCGGTCTCCAGGGTCTGCTCATCGACGAACAGGGCGACGTCGCTGTCCAGGGTGGTGTCGAGCACGCTGACCAGCAGGGTGAGGGCGTTGACCTTGTTCTCGCCGATTGCCGCGTAGTGGCCGAGCAGGGCGGTGCAGGTGATGCCGCCGGAGCAGGCGCCGAGCATGTTCACGTCTTTGCTGCCGGTGATCGCGGTGACCACGTCGACCGCTTCTTTCAGCGCCTCGATGTAGGTCGAGAGGCCCCACTCACGCTGGGCCTTGGTCGGGTTGCGCCAGCTGATGATGAACGTCGGGACGTTATTGCGCAGGCAGAAACGCGCCAGGCTCTTGTCCGGGCTCAAGTCGAAAACGTAGAACTTGTTGATCTGCGGCGGCACCACCAGTAAGGGCCGTTCGTGGACCTGCTCGGTGATCGGCCGGTACTGGATCAGCTCCAGCACATCGTTGCGAAACACCACCGCGCCTTCGGTCACGCCGAGGCTCTTGCCGACCTCGAACGCACCCATGTTGACCTGGCTCGGCATGCCGCCGTTGTGCACCAGATCCTTGGCCAGATGCGAGAGGCCATCGAGCAGGCTCTTGCCGCCGGTTTCGAAGAAACGCTTGACCGCTGCCGGGTTGGCCGCGGTGTTGGTTGGCGCCATGGCTTCGGTCATCAGGTTGATGACAAAGTGGCCGCGGGCGATATCTTTGGGAGTCAGGCTGCTGTCGTCGATCCAGGCATGGAGTTCCTTGCGCCAGGCCAGATAGGTTTGCAGATAACGTTTATAGAGCGGGTTCTGGCTCCACGCGGGATCGGCAAAGCGACGGTCGTCACCGGCCGGTTGCAGTTCGGATTTGCCGAACAGCACGTTCTTCAGCTCGAGGCCGAAATGGGTCACGTGTTTAACACTATGGATCGGTTGTTTGATGGCCTGTTTCAGCACCATCCGAGCAGAGGCCAGCAGATCCTTTCCGCGCAGCCCAACGACGGGATTAAGCCCCAGGGTGTTTTCCGAGGCTTGATACTTCAGGTCATCGTTATTCTTGTTACTCATCTACGACGCTCCATTGTCCTGAGACGAGTACCCGGTTTGCGGCTGTGCAGTTCCACAGCCAATGCCAGGTACTACTGCTCGGGTGACCGTTGATTCTGCATAGCTGCTTTACAGTCGTAGAGCATTGCAGGGAACTTGCCAGCTCCATTGGTTACCCGAGTTTAATTTTTTTCGCAAGCAGGCCGATCCTCGGCCATACAGCGGAGCATTCAAACAGATGAAGTTAGAAAATGCCTTCTAATGAGCGCAAGGCTCGGGCTAGAGCATCAGCTTGACGAACGACTCGTTCGGATCGCGGGTTTTTCCGGCGGCACGCAACTCGGCGAGATAATCGTCCCAGAGTTCTTTCTGGCGTTTGCCGAGTTCGTAGAGGTAATCCCACGTGAACAAGCCGCTGTCATGACCGTCGTCAAAGGTCAGTTTCAGTGCGTAGTTGCCGGCCGGTTCCAGCTTGCTCAAGCCAACGTTGAGCTTGCCGAATTGCAGGATCGGTTTGCCGTGGCCCTGGACCTCGGCGGAGGGCGAATGCACGCGCAGGAATTCGGCGGGCAGGGTGAATTCTTCGCCGGACGCGTAGGTCAGCGTCAGGGTTTTCGAGGCTTTGTGCAGTTTGATGTCGGTAGGAATCATAGGAGAAGCCTTCAGCTGCGAGCTACAAGCGGCAAGCTTAACTCAGCTTGCCGCGCGTAGCTTGTAGCTTGCCGCTTTACAGAATGTAGCGGGACAGGTCTTCATTCTGCGCCAATTCGCCGAGGTGGCTGTTGACGTATTCGGCGTCGATCAGAATCGGCTTGTCGTCGTGAGCGCTGGCCAGATCGCCGGCACTGAACGACACCTCTTCGAGCAGACGTTCAAGCAACGTGTGCAGGCGACGGGCACCGATGTTCTCGGTCTTTTCGTTGACCTGCCAGGCGATTTCCGCCAGACGCTTGATGCCTTCCGGCTGGAACTGGATATGCAGCCCCTCGGTTTTCAGCAACGCGCAGTATTGCTCGGTGAGCGAAGCGTGCGGTTCGCTGAGAATGCGCTCGAAGTCTTCCGGGCTCAGCGCCTTGAGTTCGACGCGGATCGGCAGACGGCCTTGCAGTTCTGGCACCAGATCGCTCGGCTTGCTCAGGTGGAACGCACCGGAGGCGATGAACAGGATGTGGTCAGTCTTGACCATGCCCAGCTTGGTGTTGACGGTGCAGCCTTCGATCAGCGGCAGCAGGTCGCGCTGCACGCCTTCACGGGAGACATCGGCGCCGCTGACGTTACCGCGCTTGGCGACTTTGTCGATCTCGTCGATGAACACGATGCCGTGCTGCTCGACCGCTTCCAGCGCCTTGGCCTTGAGTTCTTCCTCGTTGACCAGACGCCCGGCTTCTTCGTCGCGCACCAGTTTCAGCGCTTCCTTGACCTTGAGCTTGCGCGACTTCTTCTTGCCCTTGCCCATGTTGGCGAACAAGGACTGCAGCTGGTTGGTCATCTCTTCCATGCCCGGCGGCGTGGCGATTTCGATGCCGGACACTTCGGCGACTTCGATCTCGATTTCCTTGTCGTCCAGCTGACCTTCACGCAGACGCTTGCGGAACAGCTGGCGGGTATTGGAATCGCTGGCCGGCGCCTCTTCATTGCTGAAGCCCATGCGTGCCGGTGGCAGCAGTGCATCGAGGATACGATCCTCGGCAGCGTCTTCGGCACGATGGCGTACGCGGGTCATTTCCTGCTCGCGGAGCATCTTGATCGCCGCGTCAGCCAGATCACGGATGATCGACTCGACGTCACGGCCGACGTAGCCGACCTCGGTGAATTTGGTCGCTTCGACCTTGATGAACGGCGCGTTGGCCAGTTTTGCCAAACGACGGGCGATCTCGGTTTTACCGACACCGGTCGGGCCGATCATCAGGATGTTCTTCGGCGTCACTTCAACGCGCAGCTCTTCAGGCAGCTGCATGCGGCGCCAGCGGTTGCGCAGGGCAATCGCGACGGCGCGCTTGGCATCGTCCTGGCCGATGATATGGCGATTGAGTTCGTGGACGATTTCGCGGGGAGTCATGGACATAATAATTGACGGTCCTCAAGCACAAACAAGCCGTGGCACACAGGCCGCGACAGGCTTATTCGGCGAGATCCTGCTCCTCAATGGTCTGGGTGTGGTTGGTGAATACACAGATGTCGCCGGCGATGCCGAGTGCAGTCTCGACGATCTCGCGGGCCGACAGGTCGGTCTTTTTGAGCAGGGCGCTGGCCGCGGCCTGGGCGAAGGCGCCGCCAGAACCCATGGCGATCAGGCCATCTTCGGGTTCGACCACGTCACCGTTGCCGGTGATGATCAGCGAGGCGTCCTTGTTGGCGACCGCGAGCATCGCTTCGAGGCGGCTCAGGGAACGGTCGGTGCGCCACTCTTTGGCGAGTTCGACGGCGGCGCGAATCAAGTGGCCCTGGTGTTTTTCCAGCTGGCCTTCGAAACGTTCGAAGAGCGTAAAGGCGTCGGCGGTGGCACCGGCAAAACCGGCGATGACCTGGCCGTGGTACAGGCGACGGACTTTTTTCGCGTTGCCTTTCATCACGGTATTGCCGAGAGAAACCTGGCCGTCGCCGCCCATGACGACTTTGCCGTGACGGCGGACTGAAACGATGGTGGTCAAGGGAAGAGTCTCCACACAGCGGGGCGAAAGTGCCTTATGCCCATTCATATGGGGGTGCTGGAGAGGATTTCAACCGGGGAGGGTGCGGAGGGACGAACGGCGGGGACTGATCAGGGATATGTGGTGTTGCAAACATTGCCTTCGCGAGCAGGCTCGCTCCCACAGGGACAGCGTAATTCCTGTGGGAGCGAGTCTGCTCGCGAAGAACGATGACGCGGTGACTCTGACGAAATCAGCGGCTCTGGCGTTGTTGTAACAACAGGTTGCTGAAGCCGGCGCCGGCCAGTTGCTTCTGCGCGGTGGTCAGTTGTTCACGGTTGCTGAACGGGCCGACCAGAACGCGGTACCAGGTTTCGTCTTTTACCGTGCCGGATTCAACCGCCACCGCCTGGCCGAGCAGAATGATCTGCGCGCGCACCTTGTCAGCGTCAGTCTCCTTGCGGAACGAGCCGGCCTGCAGGAAGAACCTGGTCACCGGCGCCGCTTTGCTCACCGGTGGCGCGGGTGGCGGAGTAATCCCGGCCAGTGCGGCCTGAGCGCGCGCGGTGTCGATCTTCGCCGCTTCCGCCGGGGTGACCGGCGTGGTCGGGATGGCCGGCACTTGTGGCGTCGGCAGGGTCTTCTCCGGAACGGCATCCGGCGGCACGATCACTTCCGATTCCGGCAGCAGCGTATAGAAGTCGTATTTCGGCTTGACCGGTTGCGTCGGGCTCGGCGGGGTCTTGTTGGCTTCGGCGATTTTCGTCGCTTTCTGCTGTTGCGCCTGCTCGACCTTCTCACGCTTGACCGTGTCGCTGCCCTTGCCCGGCTCCAGCTTCATCAAAAACACGATGAACGCGCCGACCGTCAGGCCGATGGCCATCCACAGCCAGCCCGGAATCGGTTGCTTCGCCGGAGCCTGATAGCGGCTGGCGCCGCGCTTGGGTGCAGGTTTTTTCTTGGCAGCCAACTTACATACGCTCCAGAGTTTCCAGACCCAACAGCTCCAGGCCTTGCTTGAGGGTGCGACCGGTCAGCGCGGCCAGACGCAGACGGCTCTGCATCCGGGCCGGGGTCTCGGCGGCGAGGATCGGGCAGTTCTCGTAGAAGCTGGAGAACAGGCCAGCGACGTCGTACAGGTAAGTGCAGAGAATGTGCGGCGTGCCTTTGTCGGACACGTTGTTGAGCACTTCACCGAACTGCGCCAGTTTCGCCGCCAGCTCCAGTTCATGCGCCGCTTCGAGGACGATCTGGCCGTCGACTTCGCTGAAATCCTTGCCCAGTTTGCGGAACACACCGGCAACGCGGGTGTAGGCGTACAGCAGGTACGGCGCGGTGTTGCCTTCGAAGTTCAGCATCAGGTCGAAGTTGAAGCTGTAGTCGCTGGTGCGGTGCTTGGACAGGTCAGCGTATTTCACCGCGCCGATGCCGACGACCTTGGCGATGTTGCGCAATTCGTCTTCGGCAAGCTCCGGGTTTTTCTCCTTGACCAGGCTGTAGGCACGTTCCTGCGCTTCGGTCAGCAGGTCGATCAGCTTCACGGTGCCGCCATCACGGGTCTTGAACGGACGGCCATCGGCGCCGTTCATGGTGCCGAAACCCATGTGTTCCATTTCCATCGGATGGGTGACGAAACCGGCCTTGCGCGCCACGGCGAAAACTTGCTGAAAGTGCAGGGCCTGGCGCTGATCGACGAAGTACAGCGCACGATCGGCTTTCAGCTTGCCACTGCGGTAGCGCACGGCAGCGAGGTCGGTGGTGGCGTACAGATAGCCGCCATCCGCCTTGACGATGATCACCGGCAGCGGATCGCCATCGGCATTCTTGAACTCGTCGAGGAACACGCACTGGGCGCCGTTGCTCTCGACCAGCATGCCCGCGGCTTTCAAGTCGTTGACCACATTGATCAGGTCATCGTTGTAGGCGCTTTCGCCCATCACGTCGGCCATGGTCAGTTTGACGTTGAGCAGTTCGTAGATCTTCTGGCAGTGCGACAGCGAGATGTCCTTGAACCGGGTCCACAGCGCCAGGCACTCGGCATCGCCGGCCTGCAGCTTGACCACCAGACCGCGGGCGCGGTCGGCAAATTCTGCGGACTCGTCGAAACGCTGTTTGGCGGCGCGGTAGAAGTTTTCCAGATCGGACAGCTCGTCGCTGGTGATCGGGTTTTCCTGCAGATAGGCCATGAGCATGCCGAACTGCGTGCCCCAGTCGCCAACGTGGTTCTGGCGGATCACTTCGTCGCCGAGGAATTCGAGGACGCGGGCCACGCCGTCGCCGATGATGGTCGAACGCAAGTGGCCGACGTGCATCTCTTTGGCCAGGTTCGGCGCCGACAGGTCGACCACCGTGCGCTGCGCCGGGCCGGCCTTGCGCACGCCGATATGGGCGTCAGCCAGCGCGGCATCGAGACGGTTGGCCAGCGCCTGGGTGTTCTGAAAGAAGTTGATGAAGCCCGGGCCGGCGATTTCCGCCTTGGTGACGTTCTCGTCAGCTGGCAGCGCGGCGATGATTTTTTCCGCCAGATCGCGCGGCTTCATGCCTGCAGGCTTGGCCAGCATCATCGCGATGTTGCTGGCGAAGTCGCCGTGAGTCTTGTCGCGGGCGTTTTCCACTTGAATCGCCGGCGACAGGCCTTCAGGCAACACACCTTCGTTGACGAGTTGGGTGAGGGCTTGTTGGATCAGCTGGCGAATGGTGTCTTTCATGGTCTTCTCTTTCGACCGCAAGCGCGGCGGGCGCATCGGTGCGCGGGTGGAAAAACTGGGCATTATCCGTGGCGAAGCCGGGCTTGCCAACCTTAGCAGGCTGGTTGTGGATATGTGGTGACAAATAGATCAATCAGTACAAGTCGACGGGATCGACATCCAGCGACCAGCGCACCGCCCGCCCGCTCGGCATCTGCTCCAGCGCGAGCAACCAACTGGCCAGCAACCGATGCAGCGGTGCCCGTGCCGTTGCCTGCAACAACAATTGCGCGCGATAACGCCCGGCGCGACGTTCCATCGGCGCCGGCACCGGCCCGAGCAGTTCGATGCCGCTCAGATTCAGTTCGCCGAGCAAGCGCTCAGCCTCGCTGCAGGCTTCATCAAGAAACCCTTCAGCCTGTCCAGGTTTGTGCGCTTCGGCGCGCAACAGCGCCAGATGGGCGAACGGCGGCAGTCCGGCGGCGCGGCGCTCGCTCAACGCCTGTTCGGCAAAGGCGAAGTAACCCTGTTCGGTCAGCTGCACCAATAAAGGATGATCGGCCAGGTGCGTCTGAATAATCACTTTGCCCGGCTCTTCCGCCCGTCCCGCACGACCTGCGACTTGAACGATCAACTGCGCCATGCGCTCGCTGGCACGGAAGTCGCCGGAAAACAGGCCACCGTCAGCGTCGAGAATCGACACCAGCGTCACCCGCGGAAAATGGTGACCCTTGGCCAACATCTGCGTGCCGACGAGGATGCACGGCTGGCCTTTCTGAATCGTCGCGAACAGCTGATTCATCGCGTCCTTGCGCGAGGTGCTGTCGCGATCGACGCGCAGCACCGGATAGTCCGGGAAAAGAATTGCCAGCCGTTCCTCCGCACGTTCGGTGCCGGCACCCACTGGGCGCAAGTCGACCTTGTTGCACTTCGGGCACTGGCGCGGGGTGCGTTCGACGTTGCCGCAATGGTGGCAACGCAACTCACCGTAACGCTGGTGCACGGTCATTCGCGCATCGCAGCGCGAACACTCGGACATCCAGCCGCAATCGTGGCAGAGCAAGGTCGGGGCAAAACCGCGGCGGTTGAGGAACACCAGCACCTGCTGGCCGTTGGCGAGGGTCTGGCCGATGGCTTGTTGCATCGGCCCGGAAATGCCGCTGTCCAGCGGCCGGCTTTTCACGTCCAGGCGCAGAAAGCGCGGCTGTTTGGCGCCGCCAGCGCGCTCGTTCAGGCGCAACAGGCCGTAACGCCCGGTGTAGGCGTTGTGCAGGCTTTCCAGCGACGGCGTGGCCGAGCCGAGCACGATCGGGATGTTTTCCTGGCGTGCTCGCACCAGCGCCAGATCACGGGCGTGGTAACGCAAGCCTTCCTGCTGTTTATAAGAGCCGTCGTGCTCTTCATCGATGATGATCAGCCCCGGGTTTTTCATCGGCGTGAACAGCGCCGAGCGGGTGCCGATAATGATGTCAGCCTCGCCATCGCGGGCGGCGAGCCAGGCGTCGAGGCGTTCACGATCGTTGACCGCCGAGTGCACCAGGGCGATGCGTGCATTGAAACGCTGTTCGAAGCGCGCCAGGGTCTGTGGACCGAGGTTGATCTCCGGGATCAGCACCAGCGCCTGTTTGCCGGCTTCGAGGGTTTCGCGGATCAGCTGCAAATAGACTTCGGTCTTGCCGCTACCGGTAACCCCGGCCAGCAGAAACGCGTGATAACTGTCGAAACCGGCGCGGATGGCTTCATACGCCGCGCGTTGTTCGCTGTTGAGCGGCAGTTCCGGTTGCGCCAGCCAGTGTTCATGGCGCGCGCCGGGGAGGTGGCGGCGGATTTCCACTTGCACCAGACCCTTGGCTAGCAGCAGGTCGAGGCTGTCCTTGCTCAGCATCAGTTTGCTCAGCAACTGATGGGCGACACCGTGCGGATGCTGGGCCAGCGTTGCCAGGGCTTCTCGCTGGCGCGGGGCACGAGCGATGCGCGGATCATCGAGGCTGGCGCCGGGGGCCGCCGACCAGAAACGCTCCTGACGGGCCTCGGCCAGTTCGCCCTGACGCAGCAGCACCGGCAACGCCCAGCTCAAGGTGTCGCCGAGGCTGTGCTGGTAGTACTGCGACGTCCACAGACACAGCTTGAACAGCGCCGGCGGCAGTGGCGCGGTGGTATCGAGCAGGGCCAGCGCCGGTTTGAGTTTCTCCACCGGCACTTCGCTGGTATCCGCGACCTCGACCAGAATCCCGATCATCTCGCGCCGCCCGAACGGCACCCGCAGGCGCATGCCCGGCTGCAATTGCTCACGCCGCACCCCGGCCGGCGCCCGGTAATCGAACAGGCGGCGCAGGGGCGAAGGCAAGGCAAGGCGCAGAATGGCGTCGGGCACGCGGGGGGATCTCTATCAGGGCGGTAGGACTCAGCGCATAACCCTGTAGGAGTGAGCCTGCTCGCGATAGCGGTTTGTCATTCAACATTTAGGTTGTCTGATATACCGCTATCGCGAGCAGGCTCACTCCTACAGTGGATAGCGTGTTGGGCCGGGAGCCTAGCAGACGGTCGGTCTCGGTGACAGCTTGCGCGATTGAAAAGGTCTGGTAGAATCCGCGGCCTAATTACGTGCGGTATTCAACAATAGTGTTGGGTGGCGGCACGCTAGCCTGAGGAAGACACCATGAAAGCCGAAATTCATCCGAACTACCCGGAAATCGCTGTTACCTGCAGCTGCGGTAACAAGTTCGAAACTCGTTCGACCTACGGCAAAGCCCTGGCGATCGACGTTTGCAACGAATGCCACCCGTTCTACACCGGTAAGCAGAAGACTCTGGACACCGGCGGCCGCGTGCAGAAGTTCGCAGACCGTTTCGCTACTTTCGGCGTCGGCAAAAAAGCCTGAGGCTGATCATTTTGGAAGGTCGTATCGACTTCTCCAGACTGATGAAAAAGGCGTCCCTTGCGGGCGCCTTTTTTGTGTCTGCGATTTGGCTATCGGGGGCACAGGCGTTCTGTCCAACACCTGCTGGGCTGATCAGCGTCAGCGTGCAGCGGGTAGTTGATGGCGACACGCTGCGCCTGAGCGATGGCCGCAGCGTGCGCATGATCGGCCTCAACACGCCGGAGCTGGGCAAGCAGGGTCGCAGCGACGAGCCGTTCGCCGTGGCCGCGCGCAAACGCCTCGAAGCCCTGGTGGCGGACAGCGACGGGCGTGTCGGCTTGCGTCCCGGCCAGCAGGGAAAGGACCATTACGGCCGTACGCTCGCGCATGTCTACAGTGCCAGCGGTGCCAATCTCGAAGCGCAAATGCTGGCTGATGGCCTCGGTTTCCAGGTGGCCGTTGCGCCGAACGTCGATCTGGTCGCCTGTCAGCAGGCCGCCGAAACCTCGGCGCGGCAGGCTGGGCGCGGCGTCTGGCGGCAACCGCCGGTACTCAAAGCACAACAGATTCAGCGTTCCGGCTTCGCCGTGGTCAGCGGGCGGGTGAGCAAGGTGCAGCGCAATCGCGGTGGAATTTGGATCGAGTTGCAGGACGCGCTTGTACTGCGCGTTGCACCCAATCTGGTCGGACAATTCGACAATGCCCGCTTGCAGGCGCTGAAAGGCCAGCAGATCGAGGCGCGCGGCTGGATCGTTGATCGCTCGCGGCGCGGCGGTTTGCAGTCGGGGCAGGCGCGCTGGCTGTTGCCATTGACCGATCCTTCGATGCTGCAGGGTTCGCGCTGAAGAAAAATTGTAGACATTTTTCGCATCGATTGTGAACAGTCCAGCCCTTGTGCGCCGTGGCTCTTGGCCCAAAGTCGTAGGGCAGGGCGCTTGACAGTGGTGACTGCCCAGTCTTGTGGGGACTTTGCGAGGCGCGTATCCTCGCTGACCAGTCTGTCCAACAGTAAAAAGCGGAATGCCAAAATGTCTGATCTGAAAACTGCCGCTCTCGAATATCACGCCAATCCTCGTCCGGGGAAGCTGAGTGTCGAGCTCACCAAGGCCACTGCTACCGCTCGCGACCTGTCGCTGGCGTACAGCCCCGGCGTAGCTGAACCAGTGCGTGAGATCGCCCGCGATCCCGAACTGGCCTACAAGTACACCGGCAAGGGCAACCTGGTTGCAGTGATTTCCGATGGCACCGCGATTCTCGGCCTGGGCAACCTCGGCCCATTGGCTTCCAAGCCCGTGATGGAAGGCAAGGGCGTGCTCTTCAAGCGCTTCGCCGGTATCGACGTGTTCGACATCGAAGTCGACTCGGAAAGCCCGCAAGCCTTCATCGACACGGTCAAGCGCATCTCCATCACCTTCGGCGGCATCAACCTCGAAGACATCAAGGCACCAGAGTGCTTTGAGATCGAGCGCGCGCTGATCGAACAATGCGACATTCCGGTATTCCACGATGATCAGCACGGCACCGCGATCGTTACCGCGGCCGGCATGATCAACGCCTTGGAAATCGCTGGCAAAACCCTGCCAGAAGCGAAGATCGTCTGCCTGGGCGCCGGCGCTGCGGCCATCTCCTGCATGAAATTGCTGGTGAGCATGGGCGCGCGCATCGAAAACATCTTCATGGTTGACCGTACCGGCGTGATCCACTCCGGCCGTGACGACCTGAACCAGTACAAAGCCGTGTTCGCCCACGCCACTGAGAAGCGCAGCCTGGCTGACGCACTGGCAGGCGCTGACGTGTTCGTCGGTCTGTCCGGCCCGAACCTGCTGAGCGCTGAAGGCCTGCTGTCGATGGCACCGAACCCGATCGTGTTCGCCTGCTCCAACCCGGACCCGGAAATCTCCCCGGAGCTGGCTCACGCCACCCGTAGCGACGTGATCATGGCCACCGGCCGTTCGGACTACCCGAACCAGGTCAACAACGTGCTGGGCTTCCCGTTCATCTTCCGCGGTGCCCTGGACGTTCGCGCCAAGCGCATCAACGAAGAAATGAAAGTCGCGGCCGCCAACGCCCTGCGCGAACTGGCCAAGCTGCCGGTGCCACAGGACGTCTGCGATGCCTACGGTGGTGCTCCGCTGGAATTCGGCCGTGAGTACATCATTCCGAAGCCAATGGACAAGCGCCTGATCACCCTGATCTCCGACGCTGTGGCTAAAGCGGCGATCGAGACCGGTGTGGCAACTCTGCCGTATCCGAAGAACTACCCGCTGAAAAGCGTGGATGACGTGTTCAACGGCTAAGTCGCTGTAACGCTTCAAGCGAAAGCCCCGGCTCGTGAGAGTCGGGGCTTTTTTGTTGGTCAGAAACAACCCTCACCCTAACCCTCTCCCAGAGGGAGAGGGGACAAATTGCGGGATGCTTGGGAGCTACGTCGACACTGAAAGTGTTCTGCCGAATCCATAATCGACACAGCACTTTCAGGTTAATGGGAGCCTCCAGACACCCCGATCAGTCCCCTCTCCCTCCGGGAGAGGGTTAGGGTGAGGGGCTCTTGATCCTCTGGCAATAAAAAGCCCCGCACTTCTCACGAAGGCGGGGCTTTTCAATGGCTGCCGGATCAGAACAAATCGATCGGCGCCTGTTCATCCGCCGGTAGCGGGCTGCCCGGTACGACGCCGTTGCCCAGCTCATTCATCGACGGTGGGGAGTCCTCAGCCTTGAACAGCTCGAAGTACGCGCCCGGTGTGCTCGGCGACGCTGCACGGCCACTGACCGGGTCCACGCGCAGGCTGAGGATGCCTTCCGGTTCTGGCTGGACATGCGGTGGCTTGTCCTTCAGTGCGGCCGACATGTAATTCATCCAGATCGGCAGCGCCACAGTGCCGCCGAACTCGCGGCGGCCGAGGCTTTCCGGCTGGTCGAAACCGGTCCACACCGTGGTCACGTAATCGGCGTTGTAACCCGAAAACCACGCATCTTTCGATTCGTTGGTGGTACCGGTCTTGCCAGCGATGTCGCTACGGCCCATGGCGAGGGCGCGGCGGCCGGTGCCGAGCTTGATCACGTCCTGCAGCATGCTGTTGAGGATGTAGGTAGTACGACCATCAACAATCCGCTCGGCCACGGCTGGCGCTTGAGGCACTGCCTGATTGCCTGGCGCTTCGCCGGGAGCCGGTGCGGCATTGACTGTGAACGACTCGGTGTCCGGCGCGGCGATACCGTCCGTCGCCGAGCCACCTTGCGGAACAGTCGGCGGGTTGGCCACGAACAGCGTGTCACCGTTGCGGCTTTCGATCTTGTCGATGATGTACGGGGTGATCTTGTAACCGCCGTTGGCGAAGGTACTCCAGCCGGTGGCAATCTCCATCGGCGTCAGGGTTGCGGTACCCAGTGCCAGCGACAGGTTCGGCGGCAGGTCCTGCTTGTTGAAGCCGAAGCGGGTGATGTAATCGATGGTTTTACCCACGCCCATCGCCTGCAGCAGGCGGATCGATACCAGGTTACGCGACTTGTACAGCGCCTCGCGCAGACGGATCGGACCGAGGAAGGTGTTGGTGTCGTTCTTCGGACGCCAGACCTTGTCCAGGTACTCGTCGACGAACACGATCGGCGCATCGTTGACCAGGGTTGCAGCGGTGTAGCCACTATCCAGTGCGGCGCTGTAGACGAACGGTTTGAAGCTCGAACCCGGCTGACGCTTGGCCTGCATGGCGCGGTTGTAGTTGCTCTGCTCGAACGCGAAACCACCGACCAGCGAACGGATCGCGCCGTTCTGCGGATCCAGCGACACCAGCGCACCTTGCGCCTGCGGGATCTGGCTGAACTTCAGCAAGTTGTCTTTCTGGCGCTGCACGCGAATCAGATCGCCAACCTGCGCGACGTCCGCCGGCTGACGCGGATTGGCGCCCATGCTGTTGGTGTTGAGGAACGGTCGCGCCCACTTCATGGTGTCCCAGGCGACATGTTCTTCGCCGGTGCGGGTCAGCACTTGCAGGCCGTTCTTGTCGACCTGAGTGACGATCGCCGGCTCCAGACTGCTGATGGTGCGTTGCTTGGTCAGTTCGCTGGCCCAGGCTTCGCGGGTCTTGCCCGGCAGACGCGACTCGGGGCCACGGTAACCGTGGCGCTGGTCGTAGGTCATCAAGCCTTCGTGCAGCGCGGTGTTGGCCATTTCCTGCAGGTTGCTCGGCACCGTGGTGGTGACGCGGAAACCCTCGGTGTAGGCGTCGCTGCCGTAGCGGCCAACCATTTCGGCGCGGGCCATTTCAGCAATGTACGGCGCGTTCACTTCCGGGGTTGGTACGTGGTAGCTGGCGTTCAGCGGCTCGTTGATCGCAGCGGTGTAATCGGCCTCGGTGATCTTGCCGAGCTTGTACATGCGCCCCAGGATCCAGTCGCGGCGCTCTTTGCTGCGCGCCGGGTTGGCCAGCGGGTTGAAGCGCGACGGGGCTTTCGGCAGGCCGGCGATCATCGCCATCTGCGCCAGGCTGACGTCGCGAATCGATTTGCCGTAATACACCTGCGCCGCCGCCTCGATGCCATAGGCGCGGTTGCCCAGATAGATCTTGTTGACGTACAGCTCGAGGATCTCGTCCTTGGTCAACTGCCGTTCGATCTGCAGGGCCAGAAGAATCTCTGTGGTTTTACGCGAGAAGCTGCGTTCGCTGGTGAGGAAGAAGTTCTTCGCCACCTGCATGGTGATGGTGCTGCCGCCAGACTGGATGTGCCCGCTTTTGACCAGTTGCGTTGCGGCGCGCATCAGGCTGCTCGGATCGACGCCGTAGTGGTTGGCGAAATTGTCGTCTTCAGCACTTAGTAACGCATTAATGAAATTGGGCGGAATGTCGGCGAAACGGATCGGTGTGCGGCGCATTTCGCCAAACTCTGCGATCAACTTGTCATCGCTGCTGTAGACGCGAAGCGGAATCTGCAACTGAATGCTTCGCAGAGCCTCCACAGACGGCAAACCCGGACTAAGGTAAAGAAACGCGCCGCTGAGACCTAATAGCAGTCCGCAGAAAACGGCGACGATGGACCAACCGAAAAATTTCAGCAGACGAATCAAGGCTTTTGGACATCCAGAGCAAAGAATGAATTTGGCGACGGGGTTCCGGTAACACACAGAACGGTCCGCGCGGGCAGTAAAAAGCGGAAAAAAACGCTGGGCATTATAAGCACTTTTCCGCAGGGGGCGTCATTTGCGCTTCTGTCAAGACGGGGTGAAGGAACGCAATGCGTATTACAGAGTCCGTAACTCACGGAAAGTCATAGGGAATTGGTAGTGCTGGGACTCTTCAATAAAAAAGCCAATACATTACTGGGGATCGACATCAGCTCCACGTCAGTGAAGCTGCTGGAACTGAGCCGTCAGGGCGAGCGCTACCGGGTCGAGGCCTACGCCGTCGAGCCCTTGCCGGCCAGCGCGGTGGTCGAAAAGAACATCGCCGAACTCGAAGGCGTCGGCCAGGCCCTCAGTCGCGTGCTGAGCAAGGCGCGCACCGGGCTCAAGGGCGTGGCGGTGGCGGTGGCCGGCTCGGCGGTGATCACCAAGGTCATCGAAATGGACGCCGGGCTTTCCGACGACGAGCTGGAAAACCAGCTGAAGATTGAGGCCGACCAATATATTCCCTACCCGCTGGACGAAGTCGCCATCGACTTCGAAGTCCAGGGCGTGTCGCCGCGCAATCCCGAACGAGTCAATGTCCTGCTGGCGGCCTGTCGCAAGGAAAACGTCGAAGTGCGCGAGGCAGCGTTGGCCCTGGCCGGGCTGACGGCGCGCGTGGTGGACGTCGAAGCTTACGCGCTGGAACGCTCATACGCTTTGCTGGCGACGCAACTGGCGGCATCCCAGGAGCGCCTGACCGTGGCCGTGGTCGACATCGGCGCGACGATGACCACCCTCAGCGTCCTGCACAACGGCAAAATCATCTACACCCGCGAGCAATTGTTCGGCGGTCGGCAACTGACCGAGGAAATCCAGCGGCGTTACGGCCTGACCGTCGAGCAGGCCGGGCTGGCGAAAAAACAGGGCGGTCTGCCCGATGATTACGTCAGTGAAGTCCTGCAGCCGTTTCGCGAGGCGCTGGTGCAGCAGGTGTCACGCTCGCTGCAGTTCTTCTTCGCCTCCGGGCAATACAACGCCGTCGATCACATCCTGCTGGCGGGCGGCACAGCCTCGGTGCCGGGTCTGGATCGCTTGATCGAGCAGCGCCTGAACACGCCAACGCAAGTGGCCAACCCGTTTGCCGATATGTCTTTGAGCAGCAAGGTCAATGCCGGTGCGCTGGCCAGCGATGCGCCGGCATTGATGATCGCCTGCGGGCTCGCGCTCAGGAGTTTCGACTGATGGCGCGGATCAACCTTTTACCCTGGCGCGAGGAGCGCCGCGAAGAGCGGCGCAAACGCTTTCTGCTGGCATTGACCGGCGTGCTCGTCGGTTCGATCGGTGCGGTGCTGATTGCCGATCAGATCATCAGTGCCGCCATCGACCGGCAAGTGGCGCGCAATGACTACATCAGCAAGCAGATCGCCGTGGTCGACGAGCGGATCAAGCAGATCAGCGAACTCAAGGCACGCCGCCAGCAGTTGGTCGAGCGCATGCGCATCATCCAGGACTTGCAGGGCAACCGGCAGATCAGCGGGCGAATCTTCGACCAGTTGGCGCGCACGCTGCCGGACGGTGTGTATTTCACCGAAGTGAAAATGGCTGGCAAAGCCCTGTCGATCAGCGGCGCTGCGCAATCCAATAATCGCGTCTCCGACCTGATGCGCAACCTGGAAGCATCGGACTGGTTCGATGCGCCGAGCCTCAACGAAGTCAAAGCCACTACTGCCGGACAAGTCGATCAGGCCAACACCTTTGAGCTGACCGTGCGCCAGACCCGGCCCAAGACTGCCGAGGACGACCAATGAAGCCGTCCGAATGGCTGGAAAGCCTGCGCAGCGTCGATTTCAACGACCTCGATACCAGCAACATCGGTTCCTGGCCGGCGGCGGTGAAGTTCATTGCCGGCGCGCTGTTGATGGTGCTGGTATTGGCGCTGGGCTATAACTTTTTTCTCAGCGACCTGGAGAATCAACACGACCTCAAGCGGGAGGAGGAGCTGACGCTCAAGGAACAGTTCGCCAGCAAGGCGCGCCTGTCGGCCAATCTCGAGCTGTACACCCAGCAGATGAAGGAGATGGAAAATACCTTCGGCGAGTTGTTGCGGCAGTTGCCCAGCGACACCGAAGTGCCGGGCCTGCTCGAAGACATCACCCGCACTGGCCTGGGCAGCGGCCTGGAATTCGAAGAGATCAAGTTGCTGCCGGAAGTCACCCAGCCGTTCTACATCGAGCTGCCGATCCAGATCACCGTTACCGGCGCTTACCACGACCTCGCCACGTTCGTCAGCGGTGTAGCCGGATTGCCGCGCATCGTTACCCTTCACGATTTCGACCTCGCACTCGCCAACAAGGAGGGCGGGCCGAAGCTGCGCATGAGCATCCTCGCCAAGACGTACCGCTATAACGACAAGGGGCTGCAGAAATGACCCCGATTCGTTACATGGCGTGGGCGATGACGCTGCTCGCTTTGGGCGGGTGTGGTGGCAGCGACGACTTCAGTGATCTCGACGCCTACATGAATGAAGTGCGCCTGCGGCCGGCCGGCAAGATTGAACCAACGCCGACATTCCGGTCTTACCCGACATTCACTTACAGCGCAGCCAACCTGCGCAGTCCGTTTTCACCTCAGGTGCGGGTTGATCTGGCCGGGCGCAAACACGGCTCGCGCAACGTCAAGCCCGACCCCAACCGGGCCAAGCAGTACCTGGAAGGTTTCAACATCGAGCAGTTCGAGATGGTCGGCACGATTGCCAATGCTTCGGGCTCGTTCGCGCTGCTGCGCGGGGCGGGCGGGGTGCATCGGTTGAAAGTGGGCGATTACCTGGGGCGCAACGACGGGCGCATCGTCGCCATCAGCGCGACACAGGTCGACGTCGTCGAAATCGTGCCCGACGGGCAGGGCGCCTGGCTCGAGCGGCCGCGCACCATTCCTTTGAAAGAGCACTCATAGTGGAAGTCGAACAATGAACAGGATTTTCTCCACCCTCGGTTTTTCGCTATGGATAGCGCTGATGTCGCCGATGGTAAACGCGGCCAACCTGAAAGCGCTGGATGTGGCGGCGCTGCCGGGTGACCGCGTCGAACTGAAGCTGTCGTTCGATGGCCCGCCACCGGCGCCCAAGGGCTATACCACGGAATCACCGGCGCGCATCGCGGTGGATCTGCCCGGTGTCGCCAGTCAATTGAGCAACAAGAATCTGGATCTGGGCAGCGGCAATGCGCGTACCGCCACGGTGGTCGAGGCCAAGGACCGCACGCGGCTGATCGTCAGCCTCACCCAGCTTGCGCCTTACACCACGCGCATCGAGGGCAATACTCTGTTCGTTGTGGTCGGCCAGGGTGCACCGGCGCCTGCCTCGCGTCCCGCCGCCGTTGCGCCCCGCACGAGCACGGCAGCTGCGCCAGCGGCCAAGGCATTCGTGCCGAAAAACCGCAGCATTCGTGGCGTCGACTTTCAGCGCGGCACCGAGGGTGAGGGTAACGTCGTCATTGATCTGTCCGACCCGACCATCGCCCCGGATATCCAGGAGCACGACGGCAAAATCATCCTCAGCTTCGCCCGCACACAGCTGCCGGAGAAGCTGCGGGTGCGCCTTGACGTCAAGGATTTCGCCACCCCGGTGCAATTCGTCAATGCCGCCGTCAGTGGTGATCGCACGGTGATCACCGTCGAGCCCAGCGGCACCTACGACTATTCGACCTTTCAGACCGACAACAAACTGACCGTCAGCGTCCGCCCGATGAGTGTCGATGACCTGCAAAAGCGCAACGCCGAACGTCAGGCCTACATTGGCGAAAAACTCTCGCTGAATTTCCAGGACATCGATGTGCGCTCGGTGCTGCAACTGATCGCCGACTTCACCAACCTCAATCTGGTGGCCAGCGATACGGTGCAGGGCGGCATCACCTTGCGCCTGCAAAACGTACCGTGGGATCAGGCGCTGGATCTGGTGCTGAAAACCAAGGGGCTGGATAAACGCAAGATCGGCAATGTGCTGCTGGTCGCGCCGGCCGATGAGATCGCTGCCCGCGAACGCCAGGAACTCGAGTCGCAGAAGCAGATTGCCGAGCTGGCGCCGCTGCGTCGTGAACTGTTGCAGGTGAATTATGCGAAGGCGGCGGACATCGCCAAGCTGTTCCAGTCGGTGACCAGCGCCGAAGCGAAAATCGATGAGCGCGGTTCGATCACCGTGGATGAGCGGACCAACAATATCATTGCCTACCAGACCCAGGATCGCCTCGACGAACTGCGGCGGATCGTGGCGCAACTGGATATTCCGGTGCGTCAGGTGATGATCGAGGCGCGCATCGTCGAGGCCAACGTCGATTACGACAAGAGTCTGGGCGTGCGCTGGGGCGGTTCAGTGCAGAACAAGGGCAACTGGAACGCGTCCGGGGTCAACGGTTCATCTTCCACCATCGGCACGCCGGGGAGCACCAGCACCAACTCGCCGTTCGTCGACATGGGCACTGTCAACAATACTTCCGGGATCGGCATCGCCTTCATCACCGACAACGTGCTGCTTGACCTTGAGCTGACGGCGATGGAGAAGACCGGCAACGGCGAAATCGTCTCGCAACCGAAAGTGGTCACTTCTGACAAGGAAACAGCGAAGATCCTCAAAGGCACGGAAATTCCCTATCAGGAAGCCAGCTCCAGTGGCGCGACTTCGGTGTCGTTCAAGGAGGCCTCGCTGTCGCTGGAGGTCACGCCGCAGATCACCCCGGACAACCGCATCATCATGGAGGTCAAGGTCACCAAGGATGAGCCGGATTACCTGAACAAAGTGCAGGATGTGCCGCCGATCAAGAAAAACGAGGTCAACGCCAAGGTGCTGGTCAATGACGGCGAAACCATCGTGATTGGCGGTGTTTTTTCAAATACTCAGAGCAAGGTTGTAGATAAGGTGCCATTTCTTGGCGATGTGCCGTATCTTGGCCGCCTTTTCCGGCGTGATGTGGTTTCGGAGAAAAAATCCGAGCTGCTGGTATTTCTCACTCCGCGTATCATGAATAACCAGGCGATTGCTGTGAGTCGTTGATTCTGTGCGAAATTTGATACTTGTAGGACCGATGGGTGCTGGCAAAAGCACCATCGGCCGATTGCTGGCCAAAGAGCTGCGCCTGCCGTTCAAGGATTCCGACAAGGAAATTGAGCTGCGCACGGGTGCCAATATCCCATGGATCTTCGACAAGGAAGGCGAGCCCGGCTTTCGTGACCGTGAGCAGGCGATGATCGCCGAGCTGTGCGCGTTCGACGGCGTGGTGCTGGCGACCGGCGGTGGCGCAGTAATGCGTGATGCCAATCGCAAGGCCCTGTTCGAGGGCGGGCGAGTGGTGTACCTGCACGCGTCCGTCGAACAGCAGGTCGGCCGCACCTCGCGCGACCGCAACCGGCCGTTGCTGCGCACCGCCGATCCGGCGAAAACCCTGCGTGACCTGTTGGCGATCCGCGATCCGCTTTATCGGGAAATTGCCGATCTGGTGGTGGAAACCGACGAACGGCCGCCGCGCATGGTGGTGCTCGATATTCTCGACCGCCTGGCCCAGCTTCCGCCCCGTTAAAGCCGCGCGCGAAATGCGCTATCCTCGGCGTCCTGTCACAGCCTGCCGAGGTGTGGCGGATGACCGGCAAGCGGCGTCACACCCGCTACAGGCCACAGATAACCAATAATTCAGGGCAGGACGCCTGCTTCCATCTTCACTGTGGGGACACATGCAGACACTCAAGGTCGACCTGGGCGAGCGCAGCTACCCGATTCATATTGGCGAAGGTTTGCTGGATCAACCCGAACTGCTGGCGCCGCACATCCACGGGCGGCAAGTGGCAATCATCTCCAATGAGACCGTTGCGCCGCTCTATCTCGAACGTCTGACCCGCAGCCTGGCGCAGTACTCGGTGATTTCCGTGGTGCTGCCGGACGGCGAAGCGTTCAAGAACTGGGAAACCCTGCAGTTGATCTTCGACGGTCTGCTGACCGCTCGGCATGACCGCCGCACCACCGTCATCGCTCTGGGCGGCGGTGTGATCGGCGACATGGCCGGTTTCGCCGCAGCCTGCTATCAGCGCGGCGTCGACTTCATTCAGATTCCGACCACGCTGTTGTCCCAGGTTGATTCGTCGGTGGGCGGCAAGACCGGCATCAACCATCCGCTGGGCAAGAACATGGTCGGCGCGTTCTATCAGCCGAACGTGGTGCTGATCGATACCGCGTCGCTGAAAACCCTGCCGGCGCGCGAGCTTTCCGCAGGTCTGGCCGAAGTCATCAAATACGGTCTGATCTGCGATGAGCCGTTCCTGACCTGGCTCGAAGACAACGTCGACGCCCTGCGCGCGCTGGACCAGAAAGCCCTGACCTACGCTATCGAACGCTCCTGCGCGGCCAAGGCTGCGGTAGTCGGCGCCGATGAAAAGGAAACTGGCGTGCGCGCCACGCTCAACCTCGGCCATACCTTCGGGCACGCCATCGAGACTCATATGGGCTATGGTGTGTGGCTGCATGGTGAAGCGGTCGCGGCTGGCACCGTAATGGCGCTGGAGATGTCCGCGCGGCTTGGCTGGATCAGCGAGCAGGAGCGCGATCGCGGTATTCGTCTGTTCCAGCGCGCCGGTCTGCCGGTGATTCCGCCTGAAGAAATGCGCGAAGCGGATTTTCTGCAACACATGGCAATCGACAAAAAAGTGATCGACGGTCGTCTGCGCCTGGTGCTGCTGCGCCGGATGGGCGAAGCGGTCGTGACCGACGATTATCCGAAAGAGGTTCTACAGGCCACGCTGGGAGCGGACTACCGCGCCCTGGCTCAGCTTAAAGGTTAATAAGATTCCGATGACTAGTTTGCATGCCGACGAGGCGTTTCTCGGCCATTTCCAGTTAAGTCACGACCCGTTCGCGCCGCGGGTGCCAGGCTTCAAATTTTTCCCGGCCCAGCGCAAACCGGTGCTCGGTCAACTGCATCATCTGGCGCGCTACAGCCAGTTGCTGCTGGTGGTCACCGGCCCGCAGGGCAGCGGCAAGACCTTGCTGCGTCAGGCGCTGGTCGCCAGCACCAACAAACAGTCGGTGCAGAGCGTGGTGGTTTCCGCCCGTGGCGCCGGCGATGCTGCCGGTGTGCTGCGCCAGATCGCGCAGGCGCTGGATGTCGCCCAGGCTGAGGTCGGTGCGATTCTCGAACAGGTCGTCCAGCTCGCCCTGACCGGTCAGGAAGTCTATCTGCTGGTGGACGACGCCGAGCAGCTCGACGAGTCTGCTCTCGAAGCGCTGATGGCGCTGGGTGCCGGCACGCCAGAAGGGCGTCCGCATGTTTTCCTGTTCGGCGAGTCGTCGCTGATCGCTCAACTTGAGGCGTTGCAGCTTGAAGAAGAGCGTTTCCACGTCATCGAACTGCAGCCGTACACCGAAGAAGAAACCCGCGAATATCTCGACCAGCGGCTCGAAGGCGCGGGCCGGGGTGTCGAACTTTTCACCGCGGATCAGATCTCTGATATTCACGAAAGCTCCGAGGGTTGGCCGGGCAACATCAACCAGGTCGCTCGCGATGCTCTGATCGAAGTCATGATTGCCAGCCGCTCCGCGGTGAAGCGTCCAAGTATGGGGTTCAACATGCCGAAGAAACACGTATTGGCGATTTCCGCCGTCGTGGTGGTCGCGGTCGCTGCCGCCTGGCTGATGCCGGGTCGCAACAAGGCGCCGACCACCGGCGCGCCAGCCAATGAACAGGCGCAGTTGCCTCTGGGTCAGGCGCCCGCCAATGGCGCGGCACCCAACGTCGAATTCGCCGGCAACACCCAGCCGATGCCGCTGCCGTTGGTCGGCAACTCGCAACCGGTCATGCGCGGGCCGTTGGCCGAAGCGGCCGGTGGCATCACCGAAGGCGACGACGGCGTGCCGCTGGAAGGCTCCAGTGATACCCCGCCGACCGTGACCACCTCCGCGCCGCCAGCCGGTGTGCCGGCCGGTCCTGCGCCGACTCCGGTGCCGTTGCCAGCCGCCAAGCCGACGCCAGCCCCGACGCAAGTCGCCACGGCCAAGCCTGCTCCGGCCGCGCCAGTCGCCAAACCGGCGCCAGCACCGGCCAAACCGGTCGCTGCGGCGAAACCGGCCGAGAAGCCTGTGACCGTCGCCAAGGCTGCCGGTGGCAGCTGGTACGCCGGTCAGCCGACCGGCAACTACGTGGTGCAGATCCTCGGCACCAGCTCGGAAACCGCCGCGCAGAACTTCGTCAAGGAGCAGGGCGGCGAGTACCGTTATTTCAAGAAAGTCCTCAACGGCAAGCCGCTGTATGTGATCACCTATGGCAATTTTGCCAATCGTGATGCGGCCGTTTCTGCCATCAAGGCCTTGCCAGCGAAGGTTCAGGCTGGTAAACCTTGGCCTCGCACTGTCGCCAGCGTCCAACAGGAACTGGCAACAACTCGCTGAAGATTCGGCGGCCTTACCCAGGCCGCCTCTCCCGGCACCTCAAAATCTCCATAAGTGCGCGCTTTCTGAAAAGGATGCGTGCCTTGTGGTGTCTGCGTCACAGTAGTCTTTGAGTCGTTGCGGTCAGAATTTAAAAAAGTTTTGACTAGCACAGCAGATCGCTTTAAACCTTTCACAAATGCGACATGAATTTGCGACAGTTCGTCGTCAAATTTGTGAGCCTCTGTGTCGCTGTGTACAATGACCACCCTTTTGCCCCCGCGAAGCCGGCGTACGTTCGGCGCGGTACGCAAGTGGTTGAATTGAAAAGAAATTTGCCTCGAATAGAGGCAGCCTGGTGAGAAAGTGTCTATGAAAGCAGGTCTGTACCAACCAGATGAATTCAAGGATAACTGCGGTTTCGGCCTGATAGCCCATATGCAGGGCGAGCCCAGTCATACCCTTTTGCAAACGGCCATCGAGGCCCTGACCTGCATGACCCACCGCGGTGGGATTAATGCCGACGGCAAGACCGGTGACGGTTGCGGTCTGCTGATTCAAAAGCCTGACGCGTTCCTGCGAGCCATTGCCCAGGAAACCTTCAGCGTCGAGTTGCCCAAGCAATATGCTGTGGGCATGGTCTTCTTCAACCAGGATCCGGCCAAGGCCGAAGCCGCTCGCGAGAACATGAACCGCGAGATCCTCGCTGAAGGTCTGCAACTGATCGGCTGGCGCAAAGTGCCGATCGACACCAGCGTCCTCGGTCGTCTGGCCCTTGAGCGCCTGCCGCAGATCGAGCAGGTCTACATCGGTGGCGAAGGCCTGAGCGATCAGGACATGGCCGTGAAGCTGTTCAGCGCCCGTCGCCGTTCGTCGGTGGCCAATGCCGCCGACACCGATCACTACATCTGCAGCTTTTCGCACAAGACCATCATCTATAAAGGCCTGATGATGCCGGCCGATCTGGCCGCGTTCTATCCAGACCTGAGTGACGAGCGTCTGCAAACCGCGATCTGCGTGTTCCACCAGCGCTTCTCCACCAACACCCTGCCGAAATGGCCGCTGGCGCAGCCGTTCCGCTTCCTCGCGCACAACGGCGAGATCAACACCATCACCGGTAACCGCAACTGGGCGCAGGCCCGTCGGACCAAGTTCAGCAACGATCTGATGGATTTGGAAGAGCTCGGCCCGCTGGTCAACCGTGTCGGTTCCGACTCTTCGAGCATGGACAACATGCTCGAACTGATGGTCACCGGTGGCATCGACCTGTTCCGTGGCGTGCGGATGATCATTCCGCCTGCGTGGCAGAACGTCGAAACCATGGACCCGGATCTGCGTGCGTTCTACGAGTACAACTCGATGCACATGGAGCCGTGGGACGGCCCGGCCGGCGTGGTCATGACCGATGGTCGCTACGCGGTGTGCCTGCTCGACCGTAACGGTCTGCGTCCGGCACGCTGGGTGACCACCAAAAATGGTTTCATCACCCTCGCGTCGGAAATCGGTGTGTGGAACTACCAGCCTGAAGACGTGCTCGCCAAGGGCCGCGTCGGCCCGGGTCAGATCTTTGCCGTGGACACCGAAACCGGGCAGATCCTCGACACCGATGCGATCGACAACCGTCTGAAATCCCGTCATCCGTACAAGCAATGGCTGCGCAAGAATGCCCTGCGCATTCAGGCGACCATGGAAGACAACGACCACGGTTCGGCGTTCTACGACGTCGATCAGCTCAAGCAGTACATGAAGATGTATCAGGTCACGTTCGAAGAGCGCGATCAGGTATTGCGCCCGCTCGGCGAACAAGGCTACGAAGCCGTGGGCTCGATGGGCGACGACACGCCAATGGCCGTGCTGTCGCAGCGTGTGCGCACGCCGTACGACTATTTCCGCCAGCAGTTCGCCCAAGTGACCAACCCGCCGATCGACCCGCTGCGTGAAGCGATCGTGATGTCGCTGGAAATCTGCCTCGGAGCCGAGCGCAACATTTTCCAGGAGTCGCCGGAACACGCCTCGCGCGTGATCCTCAGCTCGCCGGTCATTTCCCCGGCCAAGTGGCGTTCGTTGATGAACCTCGACCGTCCGGGTTTCGAACGGGCGATCATCGACCTCAATTACGACGAAAGCGTCGGCCTCGAAGCGGCAATCCGCAACGTTGCCGATCAGGCTGAAGACGCCGTGCGCGCCGGGCGTACCCAGATCGTCCTGAGCGACCGCCATATCGCCCCGGGCAAACTGCCGATCCACGCATCCCTGGCGACCGGCGCGGTACACCACCGCCTGACTGAAAAAGGCCTGCGTTGCGATTCCAACATCCTTGTTGAAACTGCCACCGCGCGCGATCCGCACCACTTTGCGGTGCTGATCGGTTTCGGCGCCTCGGCGGTGTACCCGTTCCTGGCCTACGAAGTGCTGGGCGACCTGATCCGTACCGGTGAAGTGCTGGGCGACCTCTACGAGGTGTTCAAGAACTACCGCAAAGGCATCACCAAAGGCCTGCTGAAGATCCTGTCGAAGATGGGCATTTCGACCATCGCTTCGTACCGTGGTGCGCAGCTGTTCGAGGCCATCGGCCTGTCCGAAGAAGTCTGCGACCTGAGCTTCCGTGGCGTGCCGAGCCGGATCAAGGGTGCGCGTTTCGTCGACATCGAAGCCGAGCAGAAAGCGCTGGCCGTCGAAGCCTGGAGTCCGCGCAAGCCGATCCAGCAGGGCGGTCTGCTGAAGTTCGTCCACGGTGGCGAATATCACGCCTACAACCCGGACGTGGTCAACACCCTGCAAGCCGCCGTGCAGCAGGGCGACTACGCCAAGTTCAAGCAATACACCTCGCTGGTCGATAACCGCCCGGTGTCGATGATCCGCGACCTGTTCAAGGTCAAGACCCTCGATACGCCGCTGGACCTCAGCGAAATCGAGCCGCTGGAATCGGTGCTCAAGCGCTTCGACTCCGCCGGTATCTCGCTGGGCGCGCTGTCGCCGGAAGCTCACGAAGCCTTGGCCGAAGCCATGAACCGCCTGGGTGCGCGTTCCAACTCCGGCGAAGGCGGCGAAGACCCTGCGCGTTACGGCACCATCAAGAGCTCGAAAATCAAGCAGGTTGCCACTGGCCGTTTCGGCGTGACCCCGGAATACCTGGTCAACGCCGAAGTGCTGCAGATCAAGGTTGCCCAAGGGGCCAAGCCGGGCGAGGGCGGGCAACTGCCGGGCGGCAAGGTCAACGGGCTGATCGCCAAGCTGCGTTATGCAGTGCCGGGCGTGACCCTGATTTCGCCGCCGCCGCACCACGACATCTATTCGATCGAAGACTTGTCGCAGCTGATTTTCGACCTCAAGCAGGTCAACCCGCAGGCGCTGGTTTCGGTAAAACTGGTGGCAGAAGCGGGCGTTGGCACCATCGCTGCCGGTGTGGCCAAGGCCTATGCGGACTTGATCACCATCTCCGGCTACGACGGTGGCACTGGTGCCTCGCCGCTGACCTCGATCAAATACGCTGGCGCACCGTGGGAGCTTGGTCTCGCTGAAACCCACCAGACCCTGCGTGGCAACGACTTGCGCGGCAAGGTCCGGGTGCAGACCGACGGCGGTCTGAAAACCGGCCTCGACGTGATCAAGGCTGCGATCCTCGGCGCCGAAAGCTTCGGCTTCGGCACCGCACCAATGATCGCGCTGGGCTGCAAATACCTGCGTATCTGCCACCTGAACAACTGCGCCACCGGCGTCGCCACTCAGAACGAGAAGCTGCGCAAGGATCACTACATCGGTACCGTCGACATGGTGGTGAATTTCTTCACCTACGTCGCCGAAGAAACCCGTGAGTGGCTGGCCAAGCTCGGCGTGCGCTCGCTGGAAGAGCTGATCGGTCGCACCGATCTGCTGGAAATCCTCGAAGGCCAGACCGCCAAGCAAAACCACCTGGACCTGACGCCGCTGTTGGGCAGCGATCACATCCCGGCCGACAAACCGCAGTTCTGTGGGGTTGAGCGCAACCCGCCGTTCGACCAGGGCCTGCTGGCCGAGAAAATGGTCGAGATGGCATCGTCGGCGATCAACGACATGAGCGGCGCCGAGTTCGACCTGGATATCTGCAACTGCGACCGTTCGATCGGCGCGCGGATTTCCGGCGAAATCGCCCGCAAGCACGGCAACCAGGGCATGGCGAAAGCGCCGATCACCTTCCGTTTCAAAGGCACGGCCGGTCAGAGCTTCGGCGTGTGGAACGCTGGCGGTCTGAACATGTACCTCGAAGGCGACGCCAACGACTACGTCGGCAAAGGCATGACCGGTGGCAAGCTGACCATCGTGCCGCCCAAGGGCAGCGTCTACAAAACTCAGGAAAGCGCCATCATCGGCAACACCTGCCTGTACGGCGCCACCGGCGGCAAGCTATTCGCCGCTGGCACCGCGGGCGAGCGTTTCGCCGTGCGTAACTCCGGTGCCCACACCGTCGTGGAAGGCACTGGCGATCACTGCTGCGAGTACATGACCGGTGGTTTCGTCTGCGTACTGGGCAAGACCGGTTACAACTTCGGCTCAGGCATGACCGGTGGTTTCGCCTACGTGCTCGATCAGGACAACACCTTCGTTGACCGGGTCAACCACGAACTGGTGGAAATCCAGCGGATCAGCGGCGAGGCGATGGAAGCCTATCGCAGCCACCTGCAAAACGTGCTGAACGAGTACGTCGCCGAAACCGACAGCGAGTGGGGTCGTGAACTCGCCGAAAACCTCGATGACTATCTGCGTCGTTTCTGGCTGGTCAAACCTAAGGCGGCGAGTCTGAAATCTCTGCTCTCCAGTACTCGTGCGAGCCCGCAATAACGACGCAGCTGCAAGTCACTAGCTTCAAGCGACAAGCTGAAGCTAGTGCGCGTTGTACCGGACTAATGTGATTTTCTTGCAGCTTGAAGCTAGTAGCTTGGAGCTGTCGTGTAAGAGGTTTTAGTGATGGCCGAACGTCTCAGTAACGACTTTCAATTCATCGATGTCGGGCGCAAGGATCCGAAGAAGAAACTGTTGCGTCAACGCAAGAAAGAGTTCGTCGAAATCTACGAACCGTTCAAACCCCAGCAGTCGGCCGACCAGGCCCACCGCTGCCTGGGGTGCGGCAACCCGTATTGCGAATGGAAGTGCCCGGTGCACAACTTCATTCCCAACTGGCTGAAGCTGGTAGCCGAGGGCAACATCCTCCAGGCCGCCGAGCTGTCGCACCAGACCAACACCCTGCCGGAAGTCTGTGGCCGGGTTTGCCCGCAGGATCGTCTGTGCGAAGGTGCGTGCACCCTCAACGACGGTTTCGGCGCGGTGACCATTGGTTCGGTCGAGAAGTACATCACCGACACTGCGTTCGCCATGGGCTGGCGCCCGGACATGTCCAAGGTCAAACCGACCGGCAAACGTGTCGCGATCATCGGCGCGGGCCCGGCGGGACTGGGCTGTGCCGACGTGCTGGTGCGTGGTGGCGTAACGCCAGTGGTGTTCGACAAGAACCCGGAAATCGGCGGTCTGCTGACCTTCGGCATCCCCGAGTTCAAGCTGGAAAAGACCGTGCTGAGCAATCGCCGCGAAGTCTTCACCGGCATGGGCATCGAGTTCCGGCTGAATACCGAAGTCGGCACAGACGTGACCATGGAGCAACTGCTCGGCGAATACGATGCGGTGTTCATGGGCATGGGCACCTACACCTACATGAAGGGCGGTTTTGCCGGTGAGGATCTGCCGGGCGTTTATGACGCGCTGGACTTCCTCATCGCCAACGTCAATCGCAACCTGGGCTTTGAAAAGTCGCCGGAAGATTTCGTCGACATGAAAGGCAAAAAAGTCGTGGTTCTCGGCGGCGGCGACACGGCGATGGACTGCAACCGCACCTCTATCCGCCAGGGGGCCAAGTCGGTGACCTGCGCTTATCGTCGTGACGAAGCGAACATGCCCGGCTCGCGCAAAGAGGTGAAGAACGCCAAGGAAGAAGGCGTGAAATTCCTCTACAACCGCCAGCCGATCGCCATCGTTGGTGAAGACAAGGTTGAAGGCGTGAAAGTCGTCGAGACTCGTCTTGGCGAACCGGATGCCCGTGGCCGTCGCAGCCCCGAGCCGATTCCCGGTTCCGAAGAGATCATCCCGGCCGACGCCGTGGTCATCGCCTTCGGCTTCCGTCCGAGCCCGGCGCCGTGGTTCGAACAGTTCGAAATCCAGACCGACAGCCAGGGCCGCGTCGTTGCGCCTGAGCAAGGCCAGTACAAGCACCAGACCAGCAACCCGAAAATCTTTGCGGGTGGCGACATGGTGCGCGGTTCCGACCTGGTGGTGACAGCGATCTTCGAAGGGCGCAATGCGGCTGAAGGGATCCTCGATTACCTGGGCGTCTAAACCCGTCCGGCTGACTGCAATGCAATACCTGTGGGGGCTGGCTTGCCAGCGATAGCATCACCTTGGTTTACCTGACGAACCGAGTTGTCTGCATCGCTGGCAAGCCAGCTCCCACAGTGTTTTGTTGTGTTGCAAAGTCAGTGTTCCAACGCGATAAATTGACCCGATAGACAAAAGGCTGACCCACATCCGTGCCTTTTGCCTCGCGCTCTGAGAAAATGCCCGCACTTTTTTTCCGGATGCCGACATGACTGCCCTGAAGAACGACCGCTTCCTCCGCGCCCTGCTCAAGCAACCCGTTGACGTCACCCCTGTGTGGATGATGCGCCAGGCCGGTCGCTATCTGCCGGAGTACCGCGCCAGCCGTGCCCACGCCGGCGACTTCATGAGCCTGTGCATGAATCCGCAATTCGCCTGCGAAGTCACGATGCAACCGCTCGACCGCTATCCGCAACTGGACGCGGCGATCCTGTTTTCCGACATCCTCACCATCCCCGACGCCATGGGCCAGGGCCTGTACTTCGAGACCGGTGAAGGTCCGCGCTTCAAGAAAGTCGTCAGCACGATGGCCGACATCGAAGCCCTGCCGATCCCTGATCCGCATAAGGATCTTGGCTATGTGATGGACGCGGTCAGCACCATCCGCCGCGAACTCAACGGCCGCGTACCGCTGATCGGCTTCTCCGGCAGCCCGTGGACCCTGGCGACCTACATGGTCGAAGGCGGTTCGTCGAAGGACTTCCGCAAGACCAAAGCGATGCTCTACGACAACCCGCAAGCCATGCACCTGCTGCTGGACAAACTGGCGCAGTCGGTGACCTCGTACCTCAACGGCCAGATCATGGCCGGTGCGCAAGCGGTGCAGATCTTCGATACCTGGGGCGGCAACCTGTCCGCGGCTGCCTATCAGGAATTTTCCCTGGCCTACATGAAGAAAATCGTCAGCGGCCTGATCCGCGAGAATGATGGCCGCAAGGTGCCGGTGATCCTTTTCACCAAAAACGGCGGCCTGTGGCTGGAGAGCATCGCCGAGGCCGGCGCCGACGCCCTCGGTCTGGACTGGACCTGCGACATCGGCAATGCCCGCGCCCGTGTCGGCGACAAGGTCGCGCTGCAAGGCAACATGGACCCGACCGTGCTCTACGCCAAACCGGAAGCGATCCGCACCGAAGTCGGGCGTATCCTGGCCAGCTACGGCAAGGGCAGCGGGCATGTGTTCAACCTTGGCCACGGCATCACGCCAGAGGTTGACCCGGAACATGCCGGCGCATTTTTGCGCGCGGTGCATGAGCTGTCGGCGCAGTATCACGAGTGATCGCCGCCCAATAGAAAACGCCCGGCTTATGCCGGGCGTTTTTGTTTGCGATGACTTTAGCGACCCAGAAGTTGTTCGGCGTAGCGGGCGATGATGTGGTCGAAGGGCTTTTGATCGGAGGGCCCGGCAGCTCGAATAACATTGACGAGGCGATCAAGGTCATCATTGCTGGCGCTCGCAATAAATTCATCATCAAATAATCGACGGATCGTATCGCGGCGCCGATTGGTGAGGTAGGCAATGTCGAGCGCCAGAATTTCAATCATTTTGCCGGCGGGAGAGTCATTACAGTTCGTTGGCTGAATTTCGCCGTTCTGCAGGTATCTGAAGCGTAGTTCGCATTGCTCATCCATCGGAGATATGTGCAAAGCTTCTTCAAACCAGTTTCCTTTGCGATGCCCACAATGCAGTGGGTTGCCGGGTCTGGTTTCGCGCAGGCAGGAGGCGAAAAGATTCTGATAGTCCAGGGCCAGATTTTCAAAGCTTTCCTGGGGCCTGAAGTGTTCGATGTGGCTGGTAGCCGCTTCTATTTCTCTGCCGCAGTAACAGCACAGCGATCCTTGTTCCTGTAAGAGGGCTGCGTGCAACTCTCGCTTTTGCGGATTCAGCAGCGTGGGATACGTTGGTACCCACTCTTCATTCGCCGAGTTTTTCCAATCTGTAAATGAGGCGGGTTCAGTTCCTTTGAGCACTCGCTTCATTTGCCGATGATCTCCTTGCGCCTGATAAGTGCCTCTGCGCCAGCAAATTCTGGAAGATCCGGGGCCCTCTTTTTCAGCGCATCGAGCTGCGTTCTTGCCTTCACAAGGTCGTTGTCTTCCAATGTCGAAAACATCTCTGAGAGCAGCGCTTCAATTTCAGGTTCGCGTTGATCAACCCCCATCACCTCTTCAAGAACACTGCTGGAATCAAGACCATAGGTGACTCGAGGGTGAGACGATTCGCCATTGTGCAGGACGATCACCTCTTTGGGTTCCAAGCTGCCGATGATTTGGGGAGAGTGACTGGCGGCAATGAATTGGACTTTGGGGAATGCCTGCCGCAGTGCCGGAACGATGCTTCGTTGCCACGCTGGATGCAGATGGATGTCCAATTCGTCGATGATGATCACGCCTGAAGTGTTCTTCAGGACGTCCTTGCCCATGTGGGGGTTGAGGATGCTCATACGGCGGGAAATGTCAGTGAAGAGGGCCACCATGCCGCGTTGACCATCACTCAGATCACCGAATGGAATGGTTTTTTGATCCAGATCGATCAGCAAGCTTTGTAACCTGAGATCAAAACGAAGATTTCGCGCATGAGGAATCGCACAGGCGATAGCTGAGTTGACCCGATCAAGTTCGTCGTCGAAATTTGCTGATTGTTGATTGGAATCCAGAAGATTCTGCATTCGCTCCAGCGTTCTGCCGATCAACCAGCTTTCGAAATCGCTGAGATCAGCAACCGCATCGAACCAGTTGGCATATCCATCGAAACGCGACAGGCGTTGTTTCGCCGCAAACTCAGCAGATATGCCTGCTCCTTGCCATCGACGATTGGAGCGATAGAACGCCAGCACCGGTAAATCGACTGGCATGGCCAAGTTGATTCGCTGCTTGAGCTTGACCATCTCAACGTCAAATTCGGAGTTCACCAGAGGAGGAAGGCTTTCTCCCTCTTGTTTCAGAATCCAGTTGGTTGCACCGAAAATCCGGCCTGACCCTTGTACCAGCAGAGGATATTGGCGTTCGAAACGGCTCCGATTTTCAAAGCGGTCTATGACGAACCGGATATCTTCATCTTTGACAGAGATTTCACTGCGCTTCACTGCATTGGCGAATTCGATGAAGGAAACAGCGATGGCCTGGAGCAGTGACGTCTTGCCACTCCCGTTAACTCCCACCACCAGATTGAACCCCGGCTGAAAGTCAAAAGTGGCATCTTCGTAACAACGAAAATTCTGAATGTGGAGACGGTCCAGGCGCATTCTGGCTTCCCTTTACCAAAGCAGTCGAATGCCGTCAGTGTACCTTGGCCCGCGATTACCGCTAGCGCGCAGTTGTGGCTAAACCTTTTTGACACCGCCCAGCGGCGGCAACTTCGCCAGCTTCAACGCCACCCCAAGCGCAATCAGCAACAGCACTCCAATAAACAACCCGATTCCGTTCCACCCGCCCAAATGCCAGAACACCCCGCCCGCCGTGCCGGCAATGCTCGACCCGGCGTAATAGCTGAACAGGTACAACGACGATGCCTGGCCCTTGGCCTTGGTCGCGCGGCGGCCGATCCAGCTGCTGGCCACCGAGTGCGCGCCGAAGAAGCCGAAGGTGAAGATCAGCATGCCGACGATGATCAACAGCAGCGGTGCGAACATCGTCAGCGCGAGGCCGACGAACATCAGCGCAATTGTTGCCCAGAGCACTTTGCGCCGCCCCAGTTTGTCCGCCAGTGAACCGATCTTCGCCGAGCTGTAGATTCCTGACAGATACACCACCGAGAGCAAACCGACGTACACCTGATCGAGGTGGTACGGCGCCGCCAGCAGGCGATAGCCGATGTAGTTGAACAGCGTGACGAACGCGCCCATCAATACAAACGCTTCAAGAAACAGCAGCGGCAGCCCGGCGTCGCGAAAGTGCATGGTGAAACCGTCGAGCAGGCTGCGCGGATGCAATGAGCGTGAGCGGAAGTTGCGCGACTCGGGAAGGATTTTCCAGAACACCGCCGCCGCAATCAGCGCCAGGCCGCCGATCACCAGCATCGCCGTGTGCCAACTGACGAAGTCGATCAGCACCCCGGTAATCAAGCGTCCGCTCATCCCGCCAATCGCGTTGCCGGCGATGTACAAGCCCATCGCCAGACCGATGTGTTGCGGATGAATCTCTTCACTCAAATAAGTCATCGCCACTGCCGCCAGGCCACTGAGTGACAGGCCGATCAGGGCGCGCATGATCAGAACGCCGTGCCAGCTCGGCATCATCGCGCTGGCCATGGTGCACAGCGCAGCGGCGAACAAGGCGGCGACCATCACTGGTTTGCGCCCGACCCGATCGGAAATCGGCCCGGTGATCAGCAGACCGAAGGCGAGCATACCGGTAGCCACCGAAAGGATCAGGCTGCTCTGCGCCGCGTTGATCCCGTATTCATGGGACAGCAGCGGCATCATCGGCTGCACGCAATAGAGCAAGGCGAACGTTGCGAAACCACCGCAGAACAGCGCCAACACCGTGCGCATGAACGCCGCTGTGCCTTTTTCGATAAATATGTCCTGCAGCTCGGCGATGGCATCGTCCGCTGCAGCAGGCGGGACTTCATGGGCTAATGGCGCAACGGCGGTTTTCACTTCAGACCTCGGGGGAGCACAGCCAGGCAGGCAATGAAAAAATCATATAGCTGGCTAATGTTTCTATCCAATATATTGTTCGACCTGTTTGATAGCTTTAACGACCTAATGAGAAATCCATGGAACTGCGCCATCTACGCTACTTCATTGCCGTCGCCGAGGAACTGCATTTCGGCCGCGCGGCACAAGTGCTGGGCATTTCCCAGCCGCCGCTGAGCCAGCAAATTCAGGCGCTGGAGCAAGAGGTGGGCGCGCGCCTGTTTGAGCGGACCAATCGTCGGGTCGAACTCAGCGAAGCCGGGCGGCTGTTTCTACAGGAGGCGCGATTGGCGCTGGCGCAGGTCGATAAGGCCGCCGATGTTGCGCGCCGGGCGCAGTTGGGTGAACTGGGCGAATTGAAGATCGGTTTCACCTCGTCGGCGCCGTTCAACTCGACGATTCCGCAGGCGATCTTTGCCTTTCGCCAGCGTTTCCCGGCGGTGCATCTGAACCTGCGTGAGATGAGCAGTACCATGGTCGCTGATGCATTGGTGGACGAGTCGATCGAGGTCGGCATCATGCGTCCGCTGGGGTTGCCGGAGTCGTTGAGCGTGGTCGAATTGATGCGCGAGCCGTTGGTCGCGGTACTCAGCTCCACGCATCCATTGGCGCAAGGCTCCGAGCAAGGGCTGTTTCTCTCGGCGCTGGCACTGGAACCGTTCGTGTTCTTTCCGCGCAGCTACGGCAGCGGCTTGTACGCACAGTTATTGAGCCTGGCTCGAGACGCCGGGTTCAGCCCGCACTTCGCCCAAGAGGCGGGGGAGGCGATGACCATCATCGGTCTGGTCGCAGCGGGGTTGGGGGTTTCGGTGCTGCCGGCGTCCTATCAGCGGATGCGCATCGACGGCGTGGTCTACCGACCGTTGCTCGATCCGCAAGCGGTGTCTGCGGTGTGGCTGGTGCAGCGCAAGGATCAGAAATCGCCGATGGCCAAGGCGTTCGTAGATTTGCTCACGCGCAAAGTCGACTCTATGTGAAGGCTTCTGGCCTTTTCGCGAGCAGGCTCGCTCCCACAGGGGAACGCATTCCAAGGTGGGAGCGAGCCTGCTCGCGAAGAGGCCAGAAGCAGCGCCAAAGACATCAGAGCGCTGACTAAGGCAACCGCACCAAATCCCCCTTCAGCGCCACCCGCGTCACAAAAATCCCCGCCCGACACTCGTAGGTATTCAAATCTTTGCGCACACGCTGGTCGTAGTAACTGACGATATTGACCACCGCATTCGCCCCGACCCGCTTGGCATCAGCCTGTAACTTGATCAGGTTCGACTGCAACACCCACTCGCAGGAATGGTGATCGCTCTTGTTGAAACCATTGGTCTTCAGATCACTGACCACGCCGCGCCGCAACAACTGCTGAGTGCCCTTCGGCCCGTTGCCGATCAGGTAGAACTTCACACTGCCATCCAGCCGCCCGGCGCGAATTGCATCCGACAGCACGGTTTCGAAGGGCATGTACATCAGGTTGGTCGCGTGGCTGGCTCCAGGCAGCAGCGTGAAAAGCGCAGCGGCGAGCAGGGCTTTCGCTTGCATGGTCATCTCCTTGACGGTGAAAGGGAGCGGCGAGTGCTTGACGAAGCCTTCTGTCCCGGCAGGCTTGAGTCGAGGCCTGTATGAGCGAGTGTAGATGCTGTTTAGAAGCGATCAGGCCTATGAGGCGTTTTACCTACATTTGCGGTTACGAAGTGTTTTAGTGAGTATTTGTTTTCCTGCGCAAAATCGTTTCTTTTCAGAGAGTGCGATGGATGCCGCTTCGATACCAGCCCAAGGAGGGCAGCGTTCTGATTTGCGATTTCAGAGGTTATGAAGTGCCTGAGATGATCAAGGTCCGACCTGTAGTTGTGATACGCAAACACCGGACAAACAGTATGCTGGTGACGGTCGTGCCACTCAGTACAACTGCGCCGGATTGTTTACTTGATCACCATTTCGAACTCCCCAGCCATCTACAAGGCGCTCGTCCGAGATGTTGGGCAAAATGCGATATGGTCGCTACCGTTAGCCTCTCCCGGCTGGACCGGATCAAAAGCAAAGACCGGACAGGAAAACGTGTCTACCTCATTTCACAACTTGCAACAGAAGAGTTCTGCGCGGTTAAAGCTGCGGTCAGACGGGCGCTTGGGCTGTAGTGGCGTTGAGAGTGGCACTGCAAGGCCAAACGCCAGCCGTTGCCCGGGGGCGGCGATTCGAGCAATACTGAGGCCGTTCCCGCAAGGGGCTTGTGAGACTCTGAGGATCCTGGATACCAGCCATCGCAGAGCCGGACAGGTGACCGGCAATGACAAGCCAACCTGTTTGTGAAAGGGCGCCGAAAGGCGCCCTTTGTCGTTTCTACAATCCACTCAATCGACGTGCGCCAGATCCCCGCGCAACGCTACGCTCGACACCAGTGTCCCGGCACGGCACTGGAATTTTTCGGTGTCTTTGTACAGGTCGCGCTGGTCGACGCTGGCGATGTTGATCACGGCGTTGGCGTCGGCGTTTTTCGCGGCGTTCTGCAGGGTCGCGAGGGCGGATTGCAGAGCCCAGAAGCAGGCGTCTTCGTCGGATTTGTTCGAGCCGTTGGTCTTGCGGCTGCTGCTCACGGTGTCGAGTTTGCGCACTTGCTTGGGCAGGGTTTCGCCGGCCAGATAGAACTTCACGCTGCCATCGAGCAGGCCGGCGTCGGTGGCGCGTTTGACGCCTTCGCGGAAGCTCAGGTAGGTCGGCTCGTCAGCGCCCTGTTTGATGATGCCGAGGTTGTTGACGGCTTCGATGTCCGGGTTGATCGACAGTTCTTTCAGCACGTTGTCACGCAGGCGGTTGACCCAGCGGTTGTAGTTACCGTGGATCTTGCCGTCCTTGGCATTGAGGCCGTAGCTGCTGCGGTAGTCGATCTCGAACGAGGTCGGGCTGAACGGAATGTCGACTTCGGCGTGATGGCGACCGCGCACGGTGATTGCTGCTTTGATCATGCCCGGGCGCACCGATTGCACCACCCATTGCCGATCATTGAGCGCGGTGACGATCGCGCGGCTCATCTGCTGCTGGGTGAAGCCCAGGTTCGGCGAGAACTCTTCCTTGGCGTTGTACACCGGTTTGCTGGTGCAACCGCCGAGCACCAGGATCAGTGCCAACAAAGCGGCGATGCGGTGAAACTGAGTCATTCCCTTCACTCCAAACGTCTTGCGGTCAGTGCCAGCGGCGGAAAATCAACGAGGTGTTGACGCCACCAAAAGCGAAATTGTTGTTCATCACGTAGTCGTGATGCATCTGGCGGAATTCGCCGCGCAGGTAATCGAGCTTGCCGCAGTGCGGGTCGACCTCGTCGAGGTTGAATGTGTGCACGTACAGGTCGCGGTTGAGCATTTCGATGCTGAACCACGACTCCAGCGCGCCACAGGCGCCAAGGGTGTGGCCGAGAAAACTTTTCTGCGAGCTGATCGGCATGCGTTCGCCGAACAAACTGCTGGTTGCCAGTGTTTCGGCAATGTCGCCCTGTTCTGTAGCGGTGCCGTGACCATTTACATAACCGATCGCATCCGGCGTCAAACCGGCGTCTTCCAGTGCCAGCTCCATCGCGCGGCGCATGGTCACTTGCTCGGGGCGCGTGGTGTGCTGGCCGTCGGCATTGCTGCCGAAACCGACGATCTCGGCGTGAATGCGCGCGCCACGGGCGAGGGCGTGTTCCAGTTCTTCAAGAACCAGCATGCCGCCACCCTCACCGATAACCAGACCGTCGCGGCCCTTGTCGTATGGGCGCGGGCTGGTCTGCGGCGCATCGTTTTTCAGGCTGGTGGCGTAGAGCGCGTCGAAGACCATGGCTTCAGTCGGGCACAGCTCTTCGGCGCCGCCGGCGAGCATCAGCGGCAGGCGACCGAACTTGATTGATTCATAGGCGTAGCCGATGCCCTGGCTCCCGCTGGTGCAGGCGCTGGAGGTCGGGATCAAGCGGCCGGTGAGGCCGAAGAAGATGCTGATGTTGGCCGCCGTGGTGTGCGGCATCATCCGCACGTAGGAGTTGGCGTTGAGCCCCTCGGCTACCGAGTTGAGCAACATGTTGCCGAACGCCTTGATCTCATCGGTGCTGCCGGTGGACGAGCCGCACGCGACGCCCATGCGGCCGTCCTTGATCGATTCGTTGCCGAGCAGCCCGGCATCGGCCAGGGCTCTTTCCGAGGCACCGACCGCCAGCCGCGACACCCGGCCCATGCTGCGCAGTTGCTTGCGCGTCCAGTGCGCGGGCACTACGAAGTCGTCGATGGGGCCGGCCAGGCGCGTGTTCAGTTCGCTGAAGCGGTCCCACTCGTGCATGCGACGGATGCCGCTGCGGTTGGCGGCGAAGTGGCCGGCGATGGTGTCCCAGTCGCTGCCCAGCGAGGTGATGCCGGCCATGCCGGTGACGACGACGCGCTTCATCAGCACAAGCCTCCGTTGACCGCCAAAACCTGACGGGTGATGTACGAGGCTTCCGCCGACATCAGGAAATTCACCGCAGCGGCCACCTCTTCCGGGGTGCCCATGCGTTGCGCGGGGATCATTTTCATTAGCTCTTCCACCGGCACGTTTTCATCGAGCATCGCCGTGTCGATCAGGCCCGGGGCGACGCAGTTAACGGTGATTTTGCGCTTGCCCAGCTCGATCGCCAATGCCTTTGCCGCGCCGATCACGCCCGCCTTGGAGGCGCTGTAATTGACCTGGCCACGGTTGCCGATCAGCCCGGAAACCGAAGTGATGCAAACAATCCGCCCAGCGGCGCGGCGGCGAATCATCGGCATCATCACCGGGTGCAGGACGTTGTAGAAACCATCCAGGTTGGTGCGCAGGACCACGTCCCAATCGTCATCGCTCAGCGCGGGGAAGGCGCCGTCACGGGTCAGACCGGCATTGAGCACCACGCCGTAATAGGCGCCATGGGTTTCGACGTCGGCTTCAAGAATGGCTTTGCAGGTTTCGCGCTCGGCCACGTCGAATTGCAGGATGCGTGCATTGCGCCCCAGCGCCTGGATTTCAGTCTGAACGGCTTGCGCTTGCGCCAGGCCGCTACGGCAATGCAGGACGATATCGTGCCCGGCTTGCGCCAGGCGCAGGGCAATGGCGCGGCCGATGCCACGGCTGGAGCCGGTGACCAGTACCGATTCAGTCATCGTTCGACTCCTTGGTTTGTTGCAGATATTGAGTGGCCTGCGGCGGACGAAACACATTCAGCCGCGCACTGGCGTGGATGCCGTCGCCGTGGATATGGCATTCGAACACGCCCATGCCGTTGTCGTCTTCCAGCGAGCGCAGGCCGTGGACGGTCAGTTGACTGCCGGCGGGAAAAGCTTCGACGTTGCACTCGAACTTGCGCGTGCCGAGCAGGAAACCCAGCTCGACCGGATTGCCTTTCTGCCGCGCGTGACAGCCGGCGAACGCGGCGACGCTTTGCGCCATCAGCTCGATGCCGACCCATGCCGGCAGGCTGCCGTCGGCGAGGCTGAACAGGCCGTCCGGCTGGACCGTGAGGCGGGTGAAAATCTGCTCATCGTCGAAACGCTCGATCGCGTCGATCAGAATCATGTCGCCGGCATGCGGCAACAGTTCGGCGAGCGGCCAGGGGGTCATGGGGCGTCTCCGATAATCAGGCTGACGTTGTTGCCGCCGAAGGCAAACGAATTGCTCATCAGGTAGCGCGGTGCAATGGACGACAGGCGTGTGCTCGCGGTCACCCAGTTCAGCGCAGGCAGAGCAGGATCGGCCGCGCCGTCCCAGACGTGCGGGGGCAAGGCGTGCTCGTGGTTGTCGACGCTCAGGCTCAGCCAGCAAAACGCCGCTTCCAGCGCGCCGGCAGCGCCGAGGGTGTGGCCGGTCAGCGGCTTGGTCGAGGAGCAGGCGACGCCTTCGGCAAACAGCGCCGCGACCGCCAGACTTTCCATGGCGTCGTTGTGCTGGGTCGCCGTGCCGTGCAGGTTGAGGTAGTTGATTTGCGCTGCTTGCAGCTGCGCGCGGCTCAGGGCTTTCTGCATAGCTTGCAGGGCGCCGCGACCGCTCGGTTCCGGGGCGGAAATATGGTGCGCATCGGAACTGGCGCCAGCACCGAGCAGCGCGATAGCCGGGCCTGCGCCTGGCTGTCTGCTCATCACGAACAGCACCGCCGCTTCACCGATATTGATGCCATTGCGGTTGGCCGAGAACGGATTGCAACGCTCGTCCGACATCGCTTCCAGTGAGGAAAAACCGTTCAGGGTCAGTTTGCACAGGCTGTCGACACCGCCGCACAGCACGGCGTCGCACAGGCCCAGGTCGAGCAGGCGCTGAGCGCTCATCAGCGCCCGGGCGCTGGAAGTGCACGCAGTGGAAATCACATACGTCGGGCCGCTGAGTTGCAGCCACTCGGCGAGAAAATTCGCCGGGGCGCCGAGTTCCTGTTGCCGATAATCGTATTCGGCCGGGAAATGCTGCTCACGGATGTAGTGCGCCAGACCCCGGCTGGCCTCGTCGATGCCCGAGGTGCTGGTGCCGAGCACCACGCCGATGCGCTCGTGGCCGTAAGTCTGGATCGCTTGCTCGATGTCGTCGCGGATCTGCAGCGCGGCTTCGAGCAGCAATTGATTGTTGCGCGTGCTGTGCTCGGCCAGTTCCGCCGGGATCGGCGCCAGCCCACCGGGCACGGCGGCCACCGGCAGCGCGCGCTGCGGCACCCAGGCCGATTCACGGCGCAGGCCCGAGCAATCGCCGGCAAACAGCTTGCGCGAGACTTCGTGTTTGTCACGGCCCAGCGCGCAGATCACACCGAGGGCATTCAGATAAGCGGTCATGGCGTGGAGTCACCGAGCGGGGAAACGCGATAGTGCGGGCCTTGCGGCAGGGTCAATTCGAAGCTCAACGGTTGTGCATAGTCAATGCTCCAGCGCGCGGGCAGGGAGCGTTGCTCGTCCTGTTGCTGCGCGGCGGGATAGTTGCGCAGCAGTTCGCCGGACGGGGTCAGGGCGAACAGCAGCGCGGCAAACAATTCCCGCGCCTCGGGGTTCGGCGGCAGCAGACCATCGGCCTGCCACTGGCCGTTGACCAATTGCTGACGGGCTTGCGGGATGCCCAGCGGATCCATCATCGACCAGCGGATGCCCGGGCCTTCGCGCTGGATCACCAACAGCCAGTCCTGACGCTGCCCGGCCTGCTGGCGTTCGATGTGCAGTTGCAGCGGCAGGGGCAAGGTCGGGTTGGCTGCGGGCAGCGGCGCCTGGCTGGCGCAGGCACTTAACAACAGCATCACGCCGATCACCAACAGTCGCCGCACAGATACCCCTGTGGGAGCTGGCTTGCCAGCGATAGCGACGGCACATTGAGCATTTTGGTTGACTGACACACCTCTATCGCTGGCAAGCCAGCTCCCACAGGTTTTCGGGTGTGCAGGTCGATGGCTGTACATTCAGGAAGTCCCTGCCAATGGCTTGCGCGCCACAACATTGACCAAGGTCTCTTCCCGTTGCCCAAACGGCTTCGACTTGCGCAACCCCAAGCGCTCCAGCAAACCGAAATCCTTCGACCGGCTCCACCACAGGTACGGGTAAGACACATTGCGCTCGGCGAACTCAAAGCCCTGCTCGCGAATCATCTGCAGATACTGCGCCGCGCTCTTCTGCACGTGCATCGGATGACGGAACAGCCAGCGGATCACCCAGGTATCGATGTAAGCCTCGGTGGACTCGGCGAACAGCAGATAGCCGCCCGGCTTCAGTACGCGATAAAACTCGGCGAGGGCTTTTTCCTGCTCGACCAGGTGATGGAACGTCTGGTGGCAGAACAGCAGGTCGACACTGGCGTCCGGCACATTGAGCTTCGCACAGTCGCTGCCGATCAACTCGACGTCCAGCTCCAGACGTGCCGCTTCAGCAGCACTCAGTTCGAGGCTGTGTCGATCGGCGTCGACTCCGATCAGGCGCTGCGGGGCGAAGGTCTGGCGCAGATGAGCGAACGACTTGCCCTGGCCGCATCCGGCGTCGAGCAGCACCGGTTTTTGCGGCAGCGCCTCGCTGAACAAACCCCGCAGATCATTGATCGCCACGCGCAGTACATGGTGCTGCCAGGTGTGGCTGCGCAGGAACCAGAAACCGAAGCGGGTTTCTTCGACGTAGCTGTCGCTCAAGTGATTCATGGGGCGTCCTTTGCACAGAGTTCGGAAATCATGTTCAGGCGTCGACGCGCTTCGCTGACGAACGGGTTGCGTTCGTCCCAGGCGTAACCGGCAAGAATCGAGCAGATCATCCGGCGGATATCCGCTTGACCATTTTCATAAAAGATCACGTCCTGAAAGGTGCCGGCGTACCAGCCCTCAACGTAGCAGCGGAAGGTGTCGACGCCGCGCTTGAGCGGCTCGGCAAACTCGCTTTGCCAATCGACCGCTTCACCCTGCAACTGACGGTGCAGCACCGCAGCGGCCATGCTCGCCGAGCGCATGGCGATGGTCACGCCGGAGGAAAACACCGGGTCGAGAAATTCCGCGGCATTGCCGAGCAAGGCAAAACCCGGCCCGTGCAGGGTTTTCACATTTGCCGCATAGCCGCCGAGGGTGCGCGCCGGGGTATCCCACACGGCGTTGTTCAGTACGCCGGCCAGGCTCGGTGTTTCACTGATGAAGCCGCGCAGGCAGGCGTCCAGATCAGCGTCGCGACCTTCGAAGTGTGCAGCTGCCGCCACCACGCCCACCGAGCAACGGCCATTGCTGAACGGAATCGTCCAGAACCACACGTCGCGGTGTTCAGGGTGGGTGGTGACGAGAATTTTCTCGCGGTCGAAGGCTGGGTTGTCGATGTGATCTTCGACATGCGTGAACACTGCCTGACGCACAGGGAAATTCGACGGTGCCTCGAGATCCAGCAAGCGCGACAACACCCGGCCGTAGCCGCTGGCATCCAGCACGAAATCGGCTTCGACGCGGTACTCGCTGCCGTCCTCGCGACGTACATCAAGCTGTGGTCGGGTTCGCTCGAAATCGACGCTGACGATGGCATCGCCGTAGCGGATTTCCGCACCTTGCAGCGCCGCTTGATCGGCCAGCAGTTTGTCGAAATCGGCGCGCTGCACCTGAAAGGTGGTCGGCTTGCCATCGGTGAAGGTGTCGCTGAAATCGAAGGCGCTGTAGCGCTCACCCCAGGCGAAGGCGGCGCCGGTCTTGCGCTGGAAACCGGCGGCATTCACCGCGTCGAGCATGCCGGCCTCTTCGACGAAATCCAGACAATGGCTAAGCAGGCTTTCACCAATGGAAAAGCGTGGGAAATGCTGGCGTTCGATCACCAGCACATCGTGGCCCTTGCGCTTGAGCAGGGCGGCGGCGATGGCACCGGACGGGCCGGCACCGATGATCACTACCTGACGCGATTGCAGTTCAGCGATTGGCACGGGAACTCCGGGGCAAATGAGATTTGATAGTCAGTGGTGCGCGGTGCAGACCGATCAGCGCCGGCAACAGCGTTGCGATCAGGCCCATCAGCATCAACGCAAAGTACAGCGCCGGGCTGATGAGTTGTTGCTGCAACAGTAGATTGAGAAAAACGATTTCGCTCAGGCCGCGAATGTTCAGCAGCACGCTTTCGCGCCAGCGGCTGGCGCCTGCGAACGAAGCCCCGGCCCAGCCGAGGCCGAGCCAGTTGCCAAGCAGTTTACTGGCAATCGGCAACAGCAGCAGCGCCGCCCATTGCAGTGCGTCGAGGCTGGCGAACGCGCTGTGCACATCGATCTGGACGATGCCGAAGGTCAGGATCAACGGAATCGCCAGCCACGTCTGCAAACGGTTCATCCACAGCGCGGGCAATGGCAATACCAACGGCACTTTCAATGCGGCCATGCACAGCAGGTAACCGATGCCGAGAATCAGCGCGTTGAGTTTGTAGTGCTCGGCCATCACCAGCAGCGCAAAGAAGCCGAGGCTGAACGTCAGCGGTCGACGTACACCGAGCAGGCGCAGCAGCAACGGCACGCCAGCCAGGGCCAGCGGCAGCAACAGACTGCTCAGGTGCAGACTGCCCTGAGCGAGGCCGAAGAGCGTCCAGCAGGTCAGGTCGATGAGGATGGCGGTCTGCACCAAACGGCGGGTGGCGGCGGGCGGGTAATCGATATGACGCAGATACAGATACAGCACCGGAATCGCGGTAATCGCAAACACCAGCCCGATTGCCAGCGAACTCAACCACGGTTGCGCCGGCAACAGCCAACAAGCCGCCGCCAGACCCGCAGCGAAAGGCACGGCAAAACTCGGCACAGCGATTTTCAGGCTTTGCCGATCCAGTTTCAGATCGATGACATCGCTGAGAATGTGCCCCAGCAGCAGGGCAAAACTCAGGCTGTACAGGCTCTTCAACCAGTCTGGTGCGATCAGTTGCGCGCCGCTGAGCTGCCAACTCGGCTCGACCCAAAAGTACATCAACAGCGGCAGACCGAAACTGGCCAACAGTAACTGACTGACAATCGGGATCAGGCCGAAGTGGCGGCCTACGCGAGTCGCCACGGCGAACAAGGCCAGCGCCAACAGCCAGAAAGCCGCGATCATCATGCGTGCGGCTCCGTGGCAGTGTCGCTGTGCGTATGGCGTCCGGCCCACGGCGCCAGCATGAAGCTGAACGCCAGACCAAGGCTCACCGACAGACCGAAGTTACTCACCGCCGGGGTGCTGGACACCGCCAGCAGACCGAACGACAGCCAGGTCGTCACCGCTGCCAGCAAGGTGCCAAGCAGGCTCACTGCCGCGCCGCCGACCTGTTCACGCATGAGAATCGCGTAGTCGACGCTGATCGCCGTCACCAGCAGCAGGCCGAACAGACTGAACAGCGTCAGCGGCTGACCGAGCCAGCCGAGGCTGGCCAGGCTGCACAGCGCCGCCAGCAGTGGCAGGGTGACGATGCGCAACGCACCACCGATGCCGAACGGCAGCATCAGCACCAGCACGATCAGCACACAGGAGGCGAGCTTGAGTTCGGCGGCGCTGATTTGCGTGGCGGCGAAGACTTCATTCAATTCGCCGAGACGGTCGACCAGTCGCACGCCCGGCAAATCCAGCGCCTGCACCCGCAACAGTGCCGGGTTGTTCAGGCCTTGCAGGCTGGTGATCGCCGCGACGCCATCGTCGGTCGGGCCGAGCCACAGCGTGCGGTACGGCTCGCCGAGCGGGCCGGCCAGTGCGGCGTCGATGTCTTCGGCAGGCACGGTCTGCAACTGCTGCAGCTCGGCTTGCAGCGCCGCGAGCGGCACGCCGAGGTCGAGCAGTGGCTGCCAGTGCTGCGGCAGTTGATTCAGCGCGGCACGCACCCGCTCTTGCTGAGTTGGCGGGCTGACCAGTTGATCGAGCGCCAGATAGCCTTGCAGCTTGTCGAGATTGACCAGTTGCTGCAGACGCTCGCTGAGCGCCGCCTGACGTTCGAGCAACTGCTCCTGATTGGCAGCGCGAACGAGGAAAAACTGGCTGGTCGGCTGATAACCGGTGATGCGCGCAATGGTCTGGGCTTCATCGGTCAGCTGTTGCGGTGCGCCGACCCACTGGCGGATGTCGTTCTTGCTTTGCAACTGCATCAGACCGCCGACGCAGAAGGCAATCAGCAGCGCCAGCAGCACCGGCGTACGAACCCGTTCGAGCAGTCTTTCGCGCAGCGTGACCAAGCGTTCGGCCAGTTGCAGCGGCCATTGCGCCGGGCGCAGTTCGAGGTTGTTCAGCAATGCCGGCAGCAGGCACACGGCGGATAAATAGGCGCCGAACAATCCGGCCGCGGAGAACACCGCAATCTGCGTCAGCGCCGGGAACGGCGTCCACGCCAGCGCCAGATAGCCGATGGCGCTGGTCACCAGGCTCAGGGTCAGCCCGGAAAGCGTCAAACGTAGCGCCGGCCAACTGCGCCACGGCTTCAGGCTCCAGCTCTTGGACAGATAGTGCAACGGATAATCCACCGCCACGCCGATCAGGCTGGAGCCGAGCACCAGGGTCATCACGTGCATGTGGCCGAACAGTGCGACACACGCGACCGCGCCAAACAGCATGCCGACCAGCACCGGGACGAACGCCAGCAACACCCGCCAGCGGCGGAACGCGAGCAACAGCAGCAACAGGATGCCGACCGTGGCACCGCCGCCGACCCAGGTCATTTCCCGGGTCGCCTGCTGCTGACCGTTGGCGGCATACAGCAAGCCGCTGGCGGCCAACAGTTTCACGTCGGACTTCGTCGCTTGGGCGCGACTCTGCGCGAGCAGATCGGCGATTTGCAGCGGCAGGTTCATGTCAAAGGCGTTGCCGCGGGTACGCGCCCGCAGCAGCACCCAGCTCTTGCCGTCGGCGTCGGCGATCAACGCGCCGCTGCCGATGTCCAGTTGCACCGCGCCGTGTTGCGGCTGGCTGTTCTGGATGCGCCCGGTCAGGCCCAGCCAGTCCTCTTGACTCGACACCAGACTGAAACCGCTGAACGGGTCGAACAGCGCTTGAACCCGTTGCTGGATAAACGCGTCGGGATGTTCGATCAGCAATTGCCGATCATCGGCCGAGAGCATCGCCAGCCGCCCTTGCAGCAGTTGCGCGCGCAGGGCCGGCAGATCGGCTTGCAGGTTCCACTGCACGGTCTCGAACAGGCCGCTGGCCTGCCATTGCTCGCCGAGCGTCTGCGCCATGGCCACCGCTTGCTGGCGATCGGCGTGGCCGACCAGCACCAGCATCTCGCGGTTGAGCGGTTCCTGCATGCGCTGTTCGGCGCGCTGTTCGAGGGCGTCAGGCTGAGTGCCGGGCACCAGTTCCATGAGGTTCGCCGACAATGGCGGACCGGCGCGCCACTGCCAGCCGGCCAGCGCAACGACCGCCAGCAGCAGGATCAGGAACAGCCACGGCAGCCTGCGTTCACTCGGCAAAGTCATGTTGCTCCGCGTCGCTCAATGGCTGGTCGGCCGTGCTGTCCTGCATGCGCAGCACCGTGCTGTCGCCTTGGGTTTCCAGCAGTTCGATGGCCTGCACCAGCGCGCCGCCGTCGATGTTGATCTGCTTGAATACTTGCTGGAGCAGCAGCGAACGCGGGGTCAGGGTCAGTTGCCAGCGCTGCGCATCGCCGCTCAGGGCCAGCTCGAAATCCCGTTGCAGGCCGCTGCTGTCACCTTGCAACACGGCAAGGAACAAACGGTTCTGCTCGGCACCGGCGCTCTTGTTCGGCAACAGCTGCCAGCCCGCACCGTCACGCCGGGCGATGCCTTTGGCGCTGATGCGGTAGTCCTGCTGCAACGGGGTCTTCAACAGCCACAGCAAACCGTGATTTTTTGCCAGAACGAAGCTGCCCTTGCTGATCAGCGGCTGGGGCAGGGCGCGCAGGTGTTTTTCCTGAACGAACTGGCCGTGGATGACTTCCGGCTTCGCCAGTTGTGCGCTCAGTTGTTGCAGGTCGAAGGCCTGGGCCAGTGACGAGATGAGCAGCAGCGCCAAGGCGCTGAGGCTTTTAACCAGAACGTTCATCGCAGCATCCTTTCTACGGCGTCGGTAAAGACTTTCGGCGACACCAGTTGCATCTCGCGGCGGCTGACTTCGACGGCGACTTGCACCGAGCTGGCGCGGGTCAGGCGCTCACCGGTTTGCAGGTCGGTGATCAGGTAGTGGATCTTCAGACGGTTCTCCCACTCGACCAGGCTGGCGCGCACATTCAGCCGCTGGCCGAACACCGCGCCACGCACGTAGCGCAGTTGCAGGTCGATCACCGGCCAGGCGTAACCGGACTCGACCATGGCCGCGTAGTTGTGGCCGATCTTGTCCAGAAGCGCACACCGCGCCACTTCCAGGTATTTGACGTAATGCCCGTGCCAGACCACATGCATGGTGTCGACGTCAAAGAACGGCACGAGGATTTCCGTGTCGGCGTGCAGCACTCCGGCGCTACGCATGCAGCCTCCAGTGTTGCGCGGCAATGCGTTGCAGACACAGGCGCAGTTCGCCTTCCAGCGCGCGGTCTTCGATGACCGGCGGGAAGTCTTTGCTCAGCTCTTCATGCATGGCGGCCAGCGCCGGCGGCAGCGGCCGCGCATCGTCAGCTTGTGCGCGCAACCACACGCCCTGGTTGGCGGCGAGCAAGGTGGCGGCGGCGACCTGTTCGGTCAGCTCCAGCACGCGGATCGCATCGCGGGCGGCGATGGTGCCCATGCTCACCTTGTCCTGGTTGTGGCACTCGGTGGAGCGCGAGAACACGCTGGCCGGCATGGTGTTTTTCAGCGCTTCGGCGGTCCATGCGCTGGTGCCGATCTGCACCGCTTTGAAACCGTGATTGATCATCGCCCGATCCGCTGGAGCGCCGGAAAGGTTGCTCGGCAAGCCATGGTTGTAACGCTCGTCGACCAGCAACGCCAACTGTCGATCAAGCAGATCGGCGACGTTCGCGACCAGATTCTTCAGGCTGTCCATGGCGAAGGCGATATGCCCGCCGTAGAAGTGCCCGCCGTGCAGCACGCGCTCGGCTTCGGCGTCGATGATCGGGTTGTCGTTGGCGCTGTTCAGTTCGGTTTCGATGAACGAACGCAGCCAGTTCAGGCTGTCGGCCAGCACGCCGAGCACGTGCGGGGCGCAGCGCAGCGAGTAGCGGTCCTGCAGGCGATGCAGCGGCGCGGTCGGTGCGTCGATCGCCAGATCCTTGCGCAACCACGCGGCCACCTGCATTTGCCCTGGATGCGGTTTGGCCGCGAACAGCCGCTCATCGAAATGCTCGGGATTACCTTGCAGCGCCACCACGTTGAGCGCGGTGATGCGCGCGGCCAGTTGCAGCAGATAGTCGGCGCGGGCGAAGGCGAGGCAGGCGAGGCCGGTCATCACCGCAGTGCCGTTCATCAGCGCCAGCGCTTCTTTCGGGCGCAGCACCAAAGGTGTCCAGCCGAGTTCGCGGTGCACATCGGCAGCCTGACGGCGCTCGCCACGCAGCAGCACTTCACGCTCCCCGGACAGCGTTGCGGCGACGTACGACAACGGCGTCAGATCACCGCTGGCGCCGACCGAACCCTCTTCAGGAATCAGCGGCAGAATGTCGTGTTCGAGGAACGCTTGCAGACGCTCGAGCAACTCGACCCGTACCCCCGAAACGCCGTGGCACAGCGACTGCAAACGCGCCGCCAGCACCGCGCGGGTGGCTTGCGCGTCGAGCAGTTTGCCCAGGCCGCAGCCGTGGAAGGTGTAGAGGTGACGCGGCAACGCTTCGACGTGATGCAACGGCACCGCTACTACGCAGGAATCGCCATAACCGGTGGTCACGCCGTAGATGACGCCTTCCTTGTCCAGCAGCGAATCGAGAAACCGCGCGCCTTTGGCGATGCGCTCGCGGTAATCGGCATCGTTCTGCAACTGCACGGGCACCTGACGGTTGGCCAGGGCCAGCACGTCTTCGATGCGCAAGGGGCGTTCGCCGAAGGTTACCGGCTCAGGAATTGGCGTGGTCATCGGTTTTCCAGAAAGGGTAGAAATTGAACCATTGCTGCGGCGCTTCGAGGCAATAGTGACTCAGGCGCTGCGCATAAAGACTGGCCCACTGATGAATGACCTGCTCGCGTTCGCGGCGCGTCCACACCACGGCGTCGGCGAACGGTTCGAGGGTCAGGCGATAGTGGCCGTCGGGTTGTTTCAGGCACATCAAAAGATTGACCGGGCACTTCAACAGGCCGGCCAGCAACCACGGCCCTTGCGGGAATGGCGCCGGGTGGCCGAGAAAGTCGACGGTGACGCTGCGCCCGCCATGCAGCGGCACGCGGTCGCCGGCAATCGCCAGCCACTCGCCGCGCTCCAGCCGTTCGTGCAGTTGCAGCATGATCAACGGGTCGAGTTCGCTGACCTGGATCAGGCGCAGATTGGTCGCCCCGGCCTCGCCGAGCAAACGGTTGAATTGCTCGGCGTGCTTGGTGTGCACCAGCACGTTCATGGTGACTTTTTCGCCGATCTCGGCCAGCGCGCGGCAGACCTCGAGGTTGCCCAGGTGCGCGCCGACCAGCAGCTGACCACGACTGCCGCGCAACTGCTTGCGCAACAACGCCGGGTCGATGATTTCGATCTGCTCGATGCGCAGCTTGCCGTTCCACACGTCGAGCTTGTCGAGCAGCGAATCGGCAAACGTCATGAACTGGCTGAAGACGCGCCAGTGGCTCGGGCGCAGATCTTCGCGCTGGCTCCATTCGGCCAAGCGCTGCTGGTACTGCCAGGCGCTGCGCCGGGCGATGCGTCCGAACAGGAAAAAATACAGCACGATGCCGTACAGCAAAGGGCTGAGCAGGCGGCGGCCAAGGACCTTGGCGGCCACCGCGGTGAATTTCATCAGCAGGAAGCTGCCGCGCTCTTCGCGGTCGGCCCAGTGCTTGTTGTCGGCTTCTTCGCTCATGGTTTGCACCGGCGCCAGAGGATCACCGGCAAACGCAGCAACATGCCGAAGAACAGCCGCGTGTGCATACTGGAAATCAGCGCGTTGTCATGGAACAGGCGAAAGTGCGACACCCCGTCCAGCGGGTAATGCACGCTGGTTTGCAGCCAGCGCATCGGCTGATTGCGCCATGCCAGACGCACAAGGATGTCGGAATCGAAATCCATGCGCTTGCCGACTTTCGCCGAGTCGATCACCGCCAGCGTCGGCGCCAGCGGATACACGCGAAAGCCGCACATCGAATCGCGGATCTGCAGCGACAGCGTGTTGATCCACACCATCACATGCGTCAGGTAACGCGCATACAAACGGCCCTTGGGCACGCTTTCATCGAACAGCGGATAACCGCAGATCATCGCCTCGGGATGCGCACGGGATTCGGCGACGAACCGGGCGACATCCTGCAAATCGTGCTGACCGTCGGCGTCGACCTGCAGGGCATGGCTGAAACCCAGCCGCGAGGCTTCGCGCAACCCGGTCATCACCGCGCCGCCCTTGCCTTGATTGGCGGTCAGACGCACCAGAAACACGTCGTCACGCTGGGCCAGGCCATCAAGCACGCGCGCGCAGGAAGGTGCGCTGGCGTCGTCGACCAGAATGCACGGCAGGCCCTGGCCGAGTAGGGCGTCGACCACGGTGCCCACCGCGGTTTCATGGTTATAAACGGGGATTACCGCGCAGGGTTTATGCATGCCTGTACTCCCCTGACCCACCGCAAACCCTGTGGGAGAGAGCCTGCTCGCGATTGAGTGCGCAGCACTCACCGAAATCAACCATGTTCAACACCCAGCAAGATCCGCCCACTGGAACACGTCGCCGTGTCATTGCGATAAGCAAAATACAACTTGCGCCGCTCGGCATCGAAACGCAGGTGCAGTTGAATTTCATCCCCCGGGCGCACCAGTTGCTGGAATTTCAGCACTTCCATGCCGGCGAACGCACCGTCGAGCTTCAGTAACTGACGGCCGAGATTCAGTGCCCATTCCACCTGCACCACACCGGGCAAAACCGGCGCTTTGGGAAAGTGCCCGCTGAAGTAAGCCAGGTCTGGCGGCACGCTGAGTTGCAAGCTCCACTCACCGCCCGTTTCGACTTGTTCCAGCAGTTCAGGCGCTTTCGGGCGCGGAGCAATCAGCAGGGCGTCGACTTCGGCCTGGGGCAGTTTGCCCTGGCTATTGAGCGGTAACTGCCGCAGCAGCCGCCAGCGCCGCGGCAGGGCAAGCACTTCGCAATGTGTCTTGAGGTGTTCGCGCAGTGACTCGGTCAGACCGCGGCGGCCGTGTTCGCGCAGCGCGAACAGGCCGGCGTCGCTCAGCACCAGCAAAGCACCGAGGGACGCGCGATTTTCCTGCACCACGCCCAGACGTGCTTCGGCGACCCACTCGTGGGCAACCAGGGCCTGTTCGAGCATGGGCAGGGAGATGCGTTTTTCTTCGAGTTTGACGATCCGGTCGAGGCGCCCGAGCAGTTCGAAACGCCCATCAGCCGCGATGCGTGCGGCGTCGGCGCTGTGCTCGACATGCCCCGCCGGCAAGTAAGGTGAGGCGATCAGCAACGCGCCGTCGCTGTCCTGGCTCAGTTCGACCGCGGCGAACGGTTGCCACAGTACGTCGCCCTGACGCCAGGCAATCCCGCCGGTTTCCGAGCTGCCGAGAATTTCCGTCGGCCATTGCTGCAAGCGTTGCTCGAGGCTTTGCGCGGCCTCAAGCGGCAGCGCGCCGCCGGAGGAAAATACCCGGCGCACCGCGCTTAGCGCCGGCCAGTCGAGGTTGTCGCCCATGCGCTTGAGCAATGCCGGGCTGGCGACCCAGGCGAAGGCCGGGTGTTCGCGGCTGGCGCGTTGCATGTCCTCGGGAAATGCCAGTTGTTTGCGCACGAACGGGCGCCCGGCGCACAGCGGCCACAGCACGCGAAACAGCAGGCCGTAGATGTGCTGGGTGGCGACGCTGCCGATGATGCAGGCCTGGGCAAGGTCTGCGCCCCACAATTGCTCCAGCGCCTCGACTTCATTGGCCAGTTGCCGCAGGGTCTTGTCGATGCGCTTGGGTTCGCCGCTGGAGCCCGAGGTGCACAGGCTCAGTCGGCATTGATCGAGATCCAGCGCCGCGCCCGCTAATGGCGGCTGCTGAATTTCATCGAGTCGGGTATCGCCAGGCTGATCGGTCAGCCACAGGTCGACCTCGTCCGCCCAGCGCTGGCGCGTCTGCCCTTGCAGGTCGGCAGGCAACAGCACGCTGACGCCTGCGCGCCAGGCACCCAGCAGCGCGATGGCCAGTTCGGCGGCATCTTCCAGATGCACGGCCAGATGGCGCACGCCTCGTGCCTGCAGCGCGGCGGCGACGCTCAGCGCCTGCTCGCACAGCGCGGCATGATCAAGTGCCGGTGCGTGGCTGACGGCCCGCAGCGGTTGGGCCTTGAGCAGCAGGTGCTCAAGTTTTATCCAGTTCATGTACGGCCTCTTACCCGTTGTCGTATCAGCCATTCAATGGCAAACATCAGGCCGATCAATCCATAGGAGATCAGGCCGGTGTACAACATCCACCAATCCAGCGGCGCCCACAGGGTCAGGAGCGCGGCGCACAAACCGTTGCAGAAGAAAAACACACTCCAGGCCAGCGTGACCTGGCGCGTATAGCGAATCGCCTCGGGTGGCAGATCCGGCTCACGCAAGCGCGCCAGCCGCTCGACCATCGGCATGCCGAACGTCAGGCTCGAGGCGAACAGCACCAGCATGAAGCCGCTGATCAGCACCGGGTACCAGCGCAGCAATTGCGGGCTGTCGAACAGCGCCAGCAACACGCAAAAGGCGATCGCCACGCCGGCCATCCAGACGCTGCCGGGTTTGCGCTCGCCACTCAGCACCCGCGCCAGCCACAGACTGCCCAACAGCAGGCCGAACTGCCACGGCGCGAAGTGCTCCATGCCGAAATACACCGCAAAGGGGTACAGCAGGCCGGCCAGCAGCAGGCCGAGGCCGATCAATCGGCTCATGCGGCCGGTTGAACCAGACGGTAGACCGCCTCGACCACGTCACCGACGGTGCGCACCGACTTGAATTCTTCGGCGGCGATTTTCTTGCCGGTCTGGCGTTTGATGTGATCGATCAGATCGACCGCGTCGATGCTGTCGATTTCCAGATCCTGATACAGATTGGCGTCCATGCTTACGCGGGCCGGATCGAGCTCGAACAGCTCGACCAGGGCATCGCGCAGGGTGTTGAAAATATCGTCACGAGTTTGCATGGTCCGGTCTCAAGCTGCCTGTCTGGCCGTGACAAAAGCCGCAAGGCTCGCCACGTTGGTGAAATGGTTGCGGGTGTCTTTGGCATCGGCGTCGATCTTGATGCCGTATTTTTTCTGGATGGCCAGGCCCAGTTCCAGCGCGTCGACCGAGTCCAGGCCCAGGCCTTCGCCAAACAGGGTCTGCTCGTCACCGATGTCGTCGGGGGCGATGTCTTCGAGACCGAGGGCATCGATGATCAGCTGTTTGATGTCACGGTGCAGTTCGCTCATCTTCGGCGAGCTCCTTAATGAAATAGTCATGCAAATAATCGTTGAGCTTGCGCGAGGCTTGCGGGGCGGGCCCCTGCGCGGCGAAGGTCTGTGGGTCTATATCGGCGCCCACGCGAAAACTGAAGTGCACGCGGCGCTTGGGAATGCGATACCAGGGTTCGGCTTTGGTCAGGGTGGTCGGGCTGACCTTGATGATCACCGGCGTCACCATTTTCGCACCGCGCAGGGCAATCGCAGCGGCCCCCCGATGAAAGGCCGGCGGCTGCCCCGGCTGGGTGCGCGTGCCTTCGGGAAAAATGATCAGGGTCTGGCCGTTTTGCAGGGATTGGGCGGCGGCGTCGAGCATGTCCATGCTGCCGTCATTGCTGATGTATTCGGTGCTGCGCAGCGGGCCACGGGTGAAGGGGTTTTCCCACAAGCTTTTCTTCACCACGCAATTGGCCTGGCGCACCAGACCGATCAGGAACACCACGTCGATCAGTGACGGGTGATTGGCGATGATCATCTGCCCCGGTCGACCGAGGCGCTCGGCGCCCTGTATTTCATAGGTCAACACACCGGTGCGGGCCATGAAACGCACGAAAAACCAGAACAGCCGACTGACGGTTTTGCGTGCACGTTGCCGGTGCGCAAGCGCATCGCCGGGCAGGCAGTTGAGCAATGGAAATACCAGCACGCGCAGGCAGAGGCCGCCCAGCCCGAACAGGGCGAAGCTTGCGGCGGTGGCCAGCAAGCGCCAGTAATAGGCGTCGCGGTTTTTCTCGGTCACGGGTTGCGTTGCCAGGTCCATACACGATTTTTCCACGCATGTTGGCAATGGGATTGCTGGCCGAGCAGGGTTCGCAGCAGGTTCAGCGCGTGCGGCCAGTGCGCCTTGGACCGTGTTTGCGGGGCGCTGTTCAAGGTCAGCCGCCAGTCGGTACCCGGCGTGAGCAGAAGCCCGAGCGCATAGGGGAACGGCACATCATCGACCCACGCCGAATAGGCCGCTGGCGGTTGCTCCTCGGTAATCACCAGCAGCACCGCCGGGGCGCCTTCCGCCAGTAGGGCAGCCGCTTCGAGCATGCCGTGTTCAAGACCGTCGCCAGCGGCGGCGAGGGCGGTCATTTCACTGGTTTCGCCGCGCATGATCGACCACAGACCGATGATCGCGTTGTGCACCGAGAGGCTGAACTGGGTGGGCGACAGCGGCTGTTCGTTTGCCAGATCGCAAAGGATGTCGAAGGTGCGCGGGGTTTCGCCGTGGCGCGAGACGAACACCAGCGGCAGATTGTCCCGTCCGTCGGCCAGCGGCCAGCCGACGCTGAAGGCCATCCGCGCCAGACGGCTCAGGCGGCGGCGCTGCATGGCCGGCAAAAACGACACATCGGGCGCCGCATCGCTGCTCTGGAGCACGACCGGTTGTCGGCTCCAGGCCTGCCAGGCGTCCACGCTGTCGAGCCCGGGAGCCCACGCGCGCCATTGGGCGATGTTGAAGTTGATCACGGACATTCATCCCGCCCCTGCGGGCAATTGTTGACGCGTTGAATCGCCCAGGCCGCGGCAGGCCTGACGTGGCGCTCGGCGCCGGGTGGCGCGCATTATCCCGGTGCGACGGGTGTGTAGCAAATGCTGGTTACATTTTGCCCAACGAAATGTACCGACCGGTTCGCCGGGACGACTGTCATATGGCCATTATCCAGATTCTCACCGGGGTGTCTGTCGGCCTTATCGGCGATCAGTGGCGGTTATCGCGCTTACTGACTGCGGATTTTTGCACCTCTGGTTGTAGTCCGCGTCCGTGAAGGTAGCGAAGCGAGGTCGCGCGCATCTACACTCGGTCATTCTTTGATACACGGAGGTTTTGTCATGCGGCGCGTGGTGTTCAATCAGAAAGGTGGCGTAGGCAAGTCGAGCATTGCCTGCAATCTGGCGGCGGTCAGCGCCAGCGAGGGTTATCGCACACTGTTGGTCGACCTCGATGCCCAGGCCAACTCCACTCAGTATCTGACCGGGCTGACCGGCGATGACATTCCGATGGGCATCGCCGATTTCTTCAAACAGACCCTGTCCTCCGGGCCGTTTTCAAAAAAGAACCAGGCCGACATCTACGAAACCCCGTTCGACAACCTCCATATCATCACCGCCACCGCCGAACTGGCCGACTTGCAGCCAAAGCTCGAAGCCAAACACAAGATCAACAAGCTGCGTAAATTGCTCGATGAACTGGCCGAAGACTACGACCGAATCTACCTCGACACGCCGCCAGCGTTGAACTTTTACGCGGTATCAGCGCTGATCGCCGCTGATCGGGTGCTGATTCCCTTCGACTGCGACAGTTTTTCCCGTCAGGCCCTGTACGGCCTGATCGCCGAAATCGAAGAACTCAAGGATGACCACAACGAAGGCCTGGAAGTCGAAGGCATCGTGGTCAATCAATTCCAGGCCCGGGCCAGCCTGCCGCAGCAGATCCTCGATGAACTGATTGCCGAAGGTCTGCCGGTGCTGCCGGTGTACCTGTCCAGCTCGGTACGCATGCGTGAATCCCATCAGGCGAGCATGCCGCTGATCCACCTCGACCCACGGCACAAGCTGACCCAGCAGTTCGTCGAACTGCATGACCTGCTCGAAGGCCACTGATCCCCCGAACCCACGCAAATCCCTGTAGGAGTGAGCCTGCTCGCGATTAGGCCGTTGCATTCAACACTTGCGTTGACTGACACGACGCCATCGCGAGCAGGCTCACTCCTCCACTTGGATCTGTGGTGGGTCAGATCCCCTGGCTGCGCAACCAGGCCATCAACTGCGGCAACGGAAACGCACCACTTTGCCGCGCCACTTCTCTGCCGTTCTTGAACAGAATCAGGCTCGGAATCGAGCGAATCCCCAACTGCGCTGACAACTGCTGATTGGCCTCGCTGTCGAGCTTGGCCAACCGACACTTGCCCGCCAACTGCGCCGCCGCCTGTTCGAACACCGGCGCAAACGACTTGCACGGCCCGCACCAGTCCGCCCAGACATCCACCAGCAGCGGCAGATCGCCCTTGATCTGACTGGCGTAATCGCCTTGCTTGAGTTCGAACGGTTTGCTCGACAACACCGCCGATTTGCAGCGCCCGCATTTGGGCTGATCGGCGAGGCGCTCGGCGGGTATGCGGTTGAGGCCGTTGCAGGACGGGCAGGGGATGAGGAGTGACGTGGTCATGAGCGAAATCCTGAAGGGAGCTGATTAGGGGTAGTTTGAGACGTTTGCTCATATTTTCAATCGTGCAGTCTTGTCTGCTATGCCTAGGCTGAAAACGTCACAGGCGAGCCGCCGGTCCGCCCGCCAGTATCGCAACTTGCGATATTTTTGGTTTGTGATTAACTCCCCCCATAGCAGAATGCGATAAGGATGTTGCATGCATGTGTTTAGTGAAAAACCCATTCGAGAGGCCAAAACACGTTGGCCGCACGCAGCAAACGCTCTGGCCCAGTGGTTTCGGCTGGCAAGCAGGATTTATCCAAGGGATTTCTCGGCAATGAAGTCGATATTTCCCGCAACCGATAAGGTTGGCGAATTCCACGTCTTTGATATCGGCGGAAATAAACTGAGGTTAATTGCTTTTGTCAGTTACCGATCTCAACGGCTCTACATAAAGCACGTAATGGATCACCGCGAATATGATCGCGGCAAATGGAAGGAGGGAGGGGTATGAGCATTTTGATAAAAACGGTCGCTGAGCATTGGGAGTTTGTTTCCCCAGTGGTTCGAAAACCCAAGAGCGAGGACGACTATGACTGCTTGGTAAAGGCAGTCGATGAGCTACTTGAGATTACGGGCGACGATGAGTCGCATCCTTTGATGAGCCTTGTCGATATCATCGGTGACTGGATCGAGGAGTGGGATCACACCCATCACCCCATGGCCCAAGCGAGTGGCGAAGAGGTTCTCGGTTACATGATGCGCGAACACGGCCTGACCCAAAGCGATCTGCCGGGCGTCGGTCCTCAATCCGTCGTTTCGGAAATTCTCAGTGGCAAGCGCAAGCTGAACCTGCGCCAGATTCGCTGGTTGGCTGAGCGCTTCAATGTGCCCATCGACGTGTTTACCTGATTCTGCCTCAGGAAGAACAACTGATCTCCAGATGCTTGCCCCACTCCGGCGGCCGTTCGGCGTAACTCTCCATCCCCGGCTGCTGTTCAAACGGGTTGCTCAGCACTGCATGCAGTCGGCGCACTTCGGCGTAATCGCCTTGCTCGGCCGCGTCGATGGCTTTTTGCGCCAGGTAGTTGCGCAGGATGTACAGCGGATTGACCGCGTGCATCCGGGCGCGGCGCTGCTCTTGATCGGTATCGCCGTCACGAGCGACGCGGGCGATGTAGCGTTCGCCCCAGGCATCGAAACCCTTGATGTCGACGAAATCGTCCCGCAAGCGGGCGATGGCCTGTTCGGCTGATTCTTCACCGAGGCGGCGGAAGAACAGCGTGTAGTCGACCCCGCTGTTCTGCATCAGTTGCAGGAGGTTTTCCAGCAGTTGCTGGTCGTCGTCTTCGGCAGTTGTGAAGCCGAAGCGGCGGCGCATCAGGTCGAGGTAATGAGCCTGAAACAGAGGCAAATACAGGCCCAGGGTTTCGCGCAGGGCTTCGACGCTGATGAACGGCGTCAGAGCCTGGGCGAGGGCGCTGAGGTTCCACTGGCCGACCGGCACCTGATTGCTGAACGAGTAACGGCCCTGATCATCCGAATGGTTGCAGATGAAGTTGGCGTCGAAATCATCGAGAAAGGCGAACGGGCCGAAGTCGAAGGTGATTCCGAGGATCGACATGTTGTCGGTGTTCATCACGCCGTGGCAGAAGCCGTAGGCCTGCCATTTGGCGATCAGTTCGGCGTTGCGCTCGACGATCTCGCGGAACATCGCCAGATACGGTTCCGGTTGTTCCAGGCATTCGGGGAAATGCATCGCCAGAACGTGCTCGCCGAGCTGCTTTTGCTGTTCGGGACGCTTGGTGTAGTAGAAATATTCGAAATGGCCGAAGCGGATATGGCTCGGAGCCAGGCGCAGCACCATCGCCGCGCGTTCCTGTTTCTCCCGCCAGACCGGCGTGTCGGAGCCGATCACGCAGGCTGCGCGCGAGGAAGGAATGTTCAGCGCGTAGAGGGCTTCGGAAGCCAGAAATTCGCGGATCGATGAACGTAGCACCGCACGGCCATCGCCCATGCGCGAAAACGGCGTCTGCCCGGCGCCCTTGAGGTGCAGGTCCCAATGTTCGCCGGCGTTGTTGTAGACCTCGCCGAGCAGCAAACCACGACCGTCACCCAGTTGCGGTGTGTAGCCGCCGAATTGGTGGCCGGAATAAACCATCGCCCGTGGCTCGGCATCGGCCCACAGCTTGTGGCCACCGAACAGTTCGGCAAATTCCTCGGTGTCGGCCGTCGCCGGGGCCAGATCGAGCAGGGCCAGTGCGGCCGGGCTGGCCACTACCAGCCGTGGATTACCGATCGGCTCGGGCAGTACGTGGGCGGAGAAGGCGTCGCCCAGGCGGGCGAAGCGATTGTCGAATATCAGTTCGTCGAGGGCTTTCACGGGCCGGCTCCAGCAGAGTGTCCGAGCATTCTGCTGGGACCATAGCGGTTAGTCGAGTTTGCTCGGTGGCGGTTCCGGCAACGGTTTCTCTGCGTCGACGACCGGCGCGATGGTTTTGTTCTCTGGCTCCACCGGCACCATCTTGTATTCCTGGCCCTGGAGATTTTTCAGATAGACCTCCATCTGCCGGAACGAAATGTTGATGTGCTGCTTCTTGAACTCGCGGTTGATGAAGCGGTTGACCTCATCGAGCACCGGGTTGCGGTCGCCGAGGTCGCGCACATGCATGCGCAGCTCGTGATCGAGGGTGCTTTCGCCGAAATTGAGGAAGTACACGTGCGGCTCCGGTTCCTTGAGCACGCGCGGGTTCTCCCGGGCGGCCTTGAGCAGCAGTTCCTTGACCAGATCCAGGTCCGAGCCGTAGTCCACGCCGAGTTTCAGCGTGACGCGGGTGATGGTGTCGGTCAGCGACCAGTTGATCAACTGGCCGGTGATGAAGGTTTTGTTCGGGACAATGATGTCCTTGCGGTCGAAGTCGGTGATGGTCGTGGCGCGGATGCGGATCTTGCTCACCGTGCCCGACAGGTTGCCGATGGTGATGGTATCGCCGATCCGCACCGGACGTTCGAACAGGATCATGATGCCGGAGATGAAGTTGGCGAAGATCTCTTGCATGCCGAAACCGAGGCCGACCGACAGCGCCGCCACCAGCCATTGCAACTTGTCCCAGCTCACGCCAAGGGTCGACAGGGTCGAGACGAAACCGACGCCGGCAATCACATACGACAGCAGAGTCGTGGTCGCGTAGGCGCTGCCCTGGGCCAGATCGAGCTTGGACAACACGAACACTTCAAGCAGACCGGGCAAGTTGCGCGCCAGAGCGAAAGTGATGCCGATGATGATCAGCGCGCCGAGCATGTCGCCGATGCTGATCGGCACCATGCTCATGTTGGCGCCGGTACCGCTGGTGTATTCGTAGAGGGTGATGTTGTCGAGGTACGAGAACACCGAAATCAGGTCCGACCAGACCCAGTACAGCGCGGCGATGAAGCCGCCGAGCAGGGCCAGACGGATCAGGCGCAGGGACTGTTCGTTGACCTTTTCGATGTCCAGCGTCGGTTCTTCGATCACCGCTTCGCCGTCGCCGGCCTCTTTCGCCGCTTGCCGTTTGGCCAGCGCGCGCTGGTAAGCCAGGCGTCGTGCGGCAACGCTCAGACCGCGGACGAACGTGGCCTCGATCACCAGCCAGAACATCAGCAGGTACAAGGTATTGATCAGCCGGTCGCTGAGTTTCAATGCGGTGTAGTAGTAGCCGAAACACACCGCGACAAACAGGGCGATCGGCAGCAGGGTAAACAGCACGCCGACGGCCTTGCGGAACAGCGAAGTGTTTTCGTGGGTCGGGCTGGCAATCAGCAAGCGGCTGAGCAGCCACGCCATCAGGGCGTAGCAGGTCAGCACCACCGGCATGCCGAGCACATCGTCGGCCAGCGCGGCCGGTTGCAGTTCGGCGACGGCAACGATGGTCACCAGCGCCATCACCACCAGACCGAGGCGACGGATCCAGCCCTGGAGGAATTCGACCTGCGGTTTTTCCCAGCGGAAGTGCAATTCAGCCACGCCGCCCGGCGCCAGAATCCGGTAGGCGGTGTAGAACACCAACCACGCCTGACCCATTTGCAGCAGCGCCGCGCCCATGTTGGCGTTCTGCCCGCGCGCGTCGATCTGCAAGGCCAGCCCACACAGCGCCAGCCCCAGCGCCACCGGCATCGCCAGCAGGATGTTGATCAAAATCGCCTGCGGCGTATGCCACTGGCTGTCGCGTTTGAAGTGACCGATGTCCTGATGGACCTTGTTCAGCCGCGCATAGAGATTCTTGCGCCGCCACAGCAACGCGCCGATCAACAGCGCCAGCGGCAGGAACAGCAGCGGTCGCTGAGTCAGGCCGTCGACCAGCTCACTCAGGCTGGAAGCCCAGGGCAGGGTGTTGACCTGACGCTCCAGACGCTCCGGCACGCCGCGCATCCATTCGACGTCCAGCGGTTTGTTGCTGGGGATCCAGAACATCTGTTCATCGAGGGTGGCGCGCAGGCTCTGCGCGGTGCTGAGCAATTGCTTCTGGTTGAGCTGCAGAGTGATCGATTCGTTGAGCACGGCGCTCAATTCGCGGTTCAGCCGTTCGAGCAGATCGGCGCGGGTGTTGGCCAGATCCAGCAGGCTCTTGCGCAGTTGCGGGGTGATCTGTTCCGGCGGTTGCGTGGCCAGCAGGTTGTCGACGTAGGTCGCCGGGTTGCTGAGCAATTCGCGCTGCTGGCTGACTTCGAACTGATACAGACGAATATCGGCGATCTGATCGGCCAGATCGCGGTCGACCTTGAGATGCGGCAGCGCCTGTTTTTGTTTATAGAGAATCTTCGACAGCAGCAGGCTGCCCTTGAGCACGTTGATCTGCTCGTCGAGCGCTGAATCGCTCTGGGTCAGGCTGTCGAGTTGCTGTTTGGTCTGCAGGTTCTGCTGGGTGACTTCGTTGAGCCGATCAGTGCTTTTGAGCAGATAGTCGGAAAGTTTGAGGTTGGCCGTACTTTCACTGGCGAGCAGGCTGCTGCCGCCGGCCTTCTGCGCTTCGATCGACTGCTGGGTCACGGTTTCCTGCGACTGCGCCAGACGCTTCTGGTTGATCAGGGTTTGCAGTTCCTGAATCTCGCGGTCGAGGCGGTCGGATTTTTCCGAGAGGAGGTCATGTTGAGCGTTGCCCAGATCCTGCAACTGGCTGTTTCCGGCCAGTTCCTGACGGCGCAGCGGGATCAACGCATTCAGCGCTGCCAGCTCGGCATTCAACTGGTCGCGCTGCTCGGCGCTAACGGTTTTACCCGCATCCTTGCCGGATTTGAGGATGTTGTTGATCTGCTGAATACGCGTCTGGCTGGCAGAGATCTCTGCCTGGGCGCGCTCGGGGCGTGTCTGCGCGGTGATGATCAGACTGTTGGCGTCGGCCAGGGCCTTTTGCAGGTCGCTTTGCTGGGTCGAGCGCTCGGTGAGAATCTGCTCCAGCTGCGGAATCGATTCCTTGGCGAAGCGCTGTGCCACCGGCACCACTGCAGTGGCTTTGAGGCGTGCCAGCTCGCGGGTGTTTTCGATGGTCTGCTTGGGGGCGCTGGCCAGTTGCTGCTTGAGATCGACCAGTTTCTGCTCGTAATCCCGGCGATTGGTCAACTGCGTGAGGGTACTTTGCAGCACGCCCTGCAACGTTTTTTTATCAGCGTCCGGCAGTTTGCTGTCGGCAAGCTTGTCGAGGCTTGCCTGCACGGCATCGCTGGACGGTGGTTCGGCGGCGTACAACGGGCCGACGGTGAGACTCAGGCCCAGCAGGGCCGCGGCGAAAAAGGAGCGCAGGGTAGGCATAGAGACCGGTCAAGCAAGTGAGAGTGAACGCAGTTTAGAGGAAGAGCCCGGGGCCCGGGCGACTTCCTTCGGGGAATCTGACGCCCACTTTGCCGATCTTGTTCCCGTCCATGACCGCCACGGTCCAATGGGTGTTGTTCCACTCCACCTGGTCGCCGACGATGGGCGCGCCACCGACTTTCTGCGCAATGAAGGCGCCCAGGGTCATGTCCGGATCGATGCCCTCGGCCGGTAAGCCGTAAAGCGCCGCAACCGCTTTAAGCTGGGCGTCTCCTTCGAGCACGAAGTCGCCGAAAAAGCGCAGATCGAGGCCGCGCTGCGGCGCCTGACTGAACAGTTTTCCGAGCGCGCCGAGGTTGTGTTCATGGCCAATAACACACAGCAAATCATCGACTTCCAGCACCGTACTACCCGACGGATGGAGCAGTTGCTGACCACGAAACAGGGCTGCGATGCGGGTGCCTTCGGGCATTTTCAGCTCGCGCAGGGGCGAGCCGATGCACCATTTCTCCGCGCCGAGCTTGTAGACGAACAGCTCCCACTCACTGGTGACATGGACTTCCAGTGCCGAGCGGGAAATCGGCGCCGGCTCCGGCGGCACCGTCACCTTCAACAGTTTCGCCACCCACGGCAGGCTCGTGCCTTGCAGCAGCAGCGACACCAGCACGATGAAAAACGCCAGATTGAAATACAGCTGCGCATTCGGCAGCCCGGCCATCAGCGGGAACACCGCGAGAATGATCGGCACCGCGCCACGCAGGCCGACCCAGGAAATAAAGGCTTTTTCGCGACCATGGAAAGCCTTGAACGGCAGCAGGCCGACCATCACCGACAGTGGCCGCGCAAACAGAATCATCCACAGCGCCAGAGCAAGCGCAGGCACGGCGATCGGCAGCAGATCGTGCGGGGTGACCAGCAACCCCAGCACCAGAAACATGCCGATCTGTGCCAGCCAGGCCATGCCGTCGAGCATGTGCAGGATGCCATGACGGCTGCGCACCGGACGGTTGCCGATCACCAGACCGCACAGATAAACGGCGAGGAAGCCGCTGCCGTGCAAGGCATTGGTCAAGGCGAACACCACCAGCCCGCCGGCGATCATCAGAATCGGATACAGACCGGTCGCCAGGTTGATCCGGTTGACCAGTTGCAGCAACACCCAGCCGCCGCCGAGGCCGATCACGCCGCCGATGCCGAATTCGCGGATCAGGTGGGTCAGCAGGCTCCAGTGCAGGCCGGTCTGGCCGCTGGCAAGCATGTCGATCAAGGTGACGGTGAGAAACACCGCCATCGGGTCATTGCTGCCGGATTCGATTTCCAGCGTGGCGCTGACCCGTTCGTTGAGGCCTTTGCCGCCGAGCAGCGAAAACACTGCTGCAGCGTCAGTCGAGCCGACGATGGCGCCGATCAGCAGGCCCTGGATCAGGTTCAGGTCAAACAGCCACGCCGCGGCCATGCCGGTGAGCCCGGTGGTGATCAACACGCCGACAGTGGCCAGCGATAGCGCTGGCCATAACGCCACGCGGAAGCTCGACACCCGTGTGCGTAAACCGCCGTCGAGGAGAATCACCGCCAGCGCGAGGTTGCCGACCAGATAGGCCGTCGGGTAGTTATCGAAAATGATCCCGCCGCCATCGACCCCGGCGGCCATGCCGACCGCGAGGATGATTACCAGAATCGGAATGCCGAGACGCGAGGACAGTGAGCTGACCAGAATACTTGCGCCTACCAGCAACGCGCCGATCAAGAACAGGCTGTTGATGGTCGTCGCATTCAAAGGCAGTACTCCAGAAGCGTAAAGACGGGGCACAAACTGACCATGCAGTCTGCGTGCCAGCGATTCTAACCTGTTGAAATGTGATGCTGTCAAAAAGCTTTTTCAGCGAGGCATCCGGATCTGCGCTCGGTGGGCGACCGCTGCCCTCACCCTAGGCCTCTCCCGGAGGGAGAGGGGACTGACCGCGGTGTTTTTGCCGGTCACGCCGACCTGACAGACCGGAGTCGAACTCAGGTTTGAACAGCATGAAGATCTGCTCCCTTTCCCCCTCTCCCCCTTGGGGAGAGGGCTGGGCGGGCGGCGTTCCGATGAGGGGGTAGCTTTTGATCTTGCTTTGATTAGAGGCTGAATCGCCCAACCATGTTGTTCAAATCCAGCGCCAACCGCGACAACTCATTGCTCGCCGCGCTGGTCTGATTCGCCCCGGTCGCCGATTGCACCGACAGATCACGAATGTTGACCAGATTGCGATCAACCTCACGCGCCACTTGCGCCTGCTCTTCGGCGGCGCTGGCAATCACCAGGTTGCGCTCGTTGATTTCGACGATGGCGCTGTTGATGGTGTCGAGCGACATACCGGCACCACGGGCGATGTTCAGCGTCGATTCGGCGCGCTCGGTGCTGTTGCGCATCGAGTCGACGGCGTGTTCGGTGCCGCTCTGGATGCTGCCGATCATCCGCTCGATCTCGCTGGTCGACTGCTGCGTGCGATGAGCCAGCGCGCGGACTTCATCGGCAACTACCGCAAAACCACGCCCGGCCTCGCCCGCGCGGGCCGCTTCGATGGCCGCGTTCAGCGCCAGCAGGTTGGTCTGATCCGCGAGGCCGCGAATCACGTCGAGCACCTTGCCGATATCGCGGGATTCATTGGCCAGATCGCCGATCAACGAAGCGGTGCTTTGCACGTCGGCGCTCATGCGTTCGATGGCGCTGACGGTTTCCTGCACCAGATCGCGACCGTCGCCAGCCGATGTGGTGGCATTCTTCGAGGCTTCCGAAGTGCTGACGGCGTTGCGCGCAACTTCTTCGACGGCGCTGGTCATCTCGTTGACCGCGGTGGCCGCCTGTTCGATTTCGTTGTTCTGCTGGGTCAGGCCACGGGCGCTTTCGTCGGTAACGCTGTTCAGCTCTTCGGCGGCAGAGGCAAGTTGGGTGGCCGAGCCGGAGATGCGCTGCAGGGTGTCGCGCAGTTTCGTTTGCATCTTCGCCATCGCCGCCAGCAGACGCCCGGCCTCATCACTGCCATCGACATGGATCGGCTGGGTCAGGTTGCCTTCGGCGATGGTTTCCGCCGCATCGAGTGCCTTGGCGATCGGCTTGGTGATGCTCACGGTCAGCAGCCACGCGAACAGCATTGTCAGACCGGAGGCGATCAGCAGCAGGCTGACCACCAGATTGAAAGACATCGAATACTGATCCTTGGCCCCCTGGTCGATGTCGGCGATCTGCTGAGTATTGATGTCCAGCAAGCGTGCCAGCGCGGTGTTCACCGCTTCCGAATTGGACAACAGGTCGGTGTTGAGCAGTTGCTGCAACGCATCGATCTGATTGTTGCGCGAGAGGGTTTTCATCCGCTCTTCGAGCTGGCGGTATTGTCCCAGCAACTGCACATACTGATCGTACGCCGAGCGTTCTTCAGGGCTGGAGATCAGCGGCTCGTAAGCACGTTGCGCCTCGGTGATCTGGCGGTTGCGCATGTCGAACAGCTCGATGGTTTTCTGCTGCACGTCCGCTTCGCGGTTGATCAGCAGGCGATACGACAGAACGCGCAAGCGCAGGGTCAGCTGGGTGAATTCATCCAGTGCCTTGATCGACGGCACACTGGTGTTGGCGATGTCTTCGCCCGCCGAGCGGATCTTGCTCATCTGATTCAAGGCGAAGACGCCGAGAATCAACATCAGGCCGCCGATCAGGGCGAAACCGGTGAACGCCCGGGGGGCGATATTCATATTGCGAAGGGACATGGGCGGATACCGAAAAGGGCCGCATCCATGCGGGTTGAGCTGCTGTATGGCTGACTTATCGGTCATACGACTAAAGTCTTGAGTCGGTGTGCGCATTTGTCGCAGCGGGAGCGGGGCGACGAAGTGCAGGAACCAGATCGGCAGATCACAGTCTTTTAAACTCGCGGGAACGGTCAGCCGCCAGGAAAATCAAGGCCTTGCACCGGTTTAACCCTGGCATCTGTGGTGACTTTTCTTTATCGTACGCGCCCTTTGAAAAACGCTTGGAAGATCAAAATGTTGGAAGCATCCCTCAGCCAATTGGAACAGCTCGTCAGCGACCTGGTGCAACAGAACCAGACCCTCGCGCAGACCAACCAGACCCTGTCCACGGAACTGGCCCAGGCCAAGGATGAAAACGAAAGCCTGCAACTGAACCTGATGGAGCAGGAAGAAAAACACGGCGCCACCGCTGCCCGCATCCAGGCACTGGTTGATCGCGTCAATGCCGGCCCTGTCAGCGCATGAACCATGGCACAGCAGGGGTAAAAGTCATCTCCATTCTCGGGGAGGACTATTCGATCAAGGCACCGGCCGGGGAAGAACAGACCCTGCTGGACGCGGCCATGATGCTCAAGGCCGCGCTGGAAGATACCAAGCGCAAATACCCGACCCTGATCGGCGACCGCTTGCTGGTGCTGGCGGCGATGAATCTGTGCTCGCAGCAGATCGAAATGAAGAAGCAGCACCAGGAAGAACTCGACCGTTATCAAGAGCAAGTCAGCGCCACGGTCGACACCATCGCCAAGACCATCAATCAGGGTTGACGGGTCGCCAGAATCTCGTCGCCCCTCAACGGAGCGCTCTGTTCAGGGGCGCTTCAGGCGATGACCAGTTCGCAGTGATATCGACCGCCAGACTCGAAAATGTTTTTTGCAGTTATGGTGCGTTTGCTTCCGTTGAAATCAAACGTTTCGTCCTTGCTGGCAGCCCAAAGCATAGCGTTATGGGGGACAGGTTGCTCAGACACCAGCGTTTCATCTTTCAAAGACACTTCAATTTTGTAGTCGAAATCGCTGGCGGCGAAGTGTTTTGCGGTCACTACCGCGTCGTTTTGACCTCGTCGTAGCGTATCGCCGATTTTTATGTGCAACAGCATGAGGTCAAGAGATTCGCTTTCTGTCGACTTTAGCTCGTCCATATCCGTATCCGTTGTGTGGTTTACCATATGAAGGTTCAAGGATACGCGGCCATTGCTTCAGTGGAACCTGTCAGGTTTTACAGGTGACAGGACAAGCGATTTATGGGTGTGCAGCAAAGCAACTGGATATGATCAGGCTGAGCTGATGCGTGATCAATCTGGCTCCTGCGCAGGCAAGCCACTCGCACCGGGTCACGCCCAGAGACCCTGTGAGAACGGACTTGCCTGCGAAGAGGGAATAAGCCGCTACGCACGTTCGAGATCAGAACCACTCCTCCCGCATCCCCAGACACGTATCATCCCGCGCCTCGAGCAAGTCCAGCTCATGCTGACAACCTGGCACTTCCCACGTCAGGAAATACCGCGCCGCCTGCAACTTGCCTCTATAAAAGTCGGCGTCCGCGGCATTTCCCTTGGCCAGTCCTTCTTCGGCGCGAATCGCCTGCTCCAGCCAGCGCCAGCCGATCACCGTGTGCCCGAATACCTTCAGGTACAGCGCCGAGTTCGCCAGACTGCTGTTGACCTTGCCCTGCGCCAGATCGGTGAGCAAACCGAGGGTCACGGTTTGCAGGCGGGCCACGAGTTTTTCCAGCGGCTCACGCAGCGCGGTCAGCGATTCATGCGCGGTTGCACGTTCGCCCGTAGTGGCGATCAGGCGAATCAGTTGTTTCAAGCCTGCGCCGCCGTTCTGCGCCAGTTTGCGCCCGAGCAGATCCAGCGACTGAATGCCATGAGTGCCTTCGTGAATCGGGTTCAAACGGTTGTCGCGGTAGTACTGCTCGACCGGATATTCGCGGGTGTAACCGTGGCCGCCGAGAATCTGGATCGCCAGTTCGTTGGCCTTCAGGCAGAACTCCGAGGGCCAGGATTTAACGATCGGCGTCAGCAGATCCAGCAACTCATGGGCCTGTTTGCGCTCGGCTTCGGTTTCAAGCGTGGTGGTGTCATCGAACAGGCGCGCGGCGTACAGACCGAGGTCAAAGGCACCTTCGACGTAGGATTTCTGCGTCAGCAGCATGCGTCTGACATCCGCGTGCTGAATGATCGCCACCGGTGCGGTGGTCGGGTCCTTGCTGTCCGGCACCCGGCCTTGCGGCCGTTCGCGGGCGTACTCCAGCGAATACAGGTAACCGGCGTAACCGAGCATCACCGCACCCATGCCGACGCCGATACGCGCCTCGTTCATCATCTGGAACATGTAGCTCAAGCCCTGATGCGGCTTGCCCACCAGATAGCCGACACACTCGCCTTTATCGCCGAAGTTCAACGCTGTGGACGTGGTGCCCCGCCAGCCCATCTTGTGGAACAGCCCGGCCAGCAGCACGTCATTGCGTTGGCCAAGGCTGCCGTCATCGTTGACCAGAAACTTCGGCACGATGAACAGTGAAATACCTTTAACTCCCGGCGGCGCGTCCGGCAGCTTGGCGAGGACCATGTGCACGATGTTTTCCGACAGCGGATGGTCGCCGCCGGAAATGAAAATCTTGTTGCCCTTGAGGCGATACGTGCCGTCGGACGCAGGCTCGGCTCGCGTGCGAATATCCGACAACGACGAGCCGGCATGCGGCTCCGTCAGGGCCATGGTGCCGAAGAAGCGCCCGTCGATCATCGGCTGCAGAAAGCGTTGCTTCTGCTCCTCGGTGCCAAAGCTTTCGATCAGGTTCGCCGCGCCCATGGTCAGGAACGGGTACGAGGTCGACGCCGCGTTGGCCGACTGAAAATGCGCGAAGCACGCTTGCGACAACAGTGTAGGAAGTTGCATGCCGCCGGCATCGAAACTTCTCGCGGCGTTGAGGAATCCGGCTTCGAGGAAGGCATCCACTGCCGGTTTCACTTCGGGAATCAGAATCGCCCGACCGTCTTCGTAGCGTGGCTCGTTCTCGTCGCCTTTGCGGTTGTGCGGGGCGAAATATTTCTCGGCGATGCTGCGCGCGGTACCGATGGCAGCGTCGAAGGTCTCGCGATTGTGCTCGGCAAAACGTCCACGCCGGGTCAGGCCCTCGGCATCGAGGACTTCGTACAGCTCGAAAGCCAGATTGCGGGAACTGAGCAGCGTCTCGGACATGATGGCTTACCTGAAAAGGAGGTTGGGCCGAGTCTAAGGCGGGGCAATAGAGGCTGAACAGGATGATTGATGGCGGTGATGTTGGAGCCGAGCGCCGACTTAACAAATACACAAACCACAGTGGGAGCTGGCTTGCCAGCGATGACGGCAGGTCAGTCAACATTGATGGTGACTGAAAAATCGCTATCGCTGGCAAGCCAGCTCCCACAGGGATTGTTGCTATGCCGGGCACCTATGCGGGCTGCCCGGTTTAACGGTATCAGCCGATGGTCATCAGGCTGGCATTACCGCCCGCTGCTGCGGTGTTTACACTCAACGCCCGCTCGATCACCAGACGCTCCAGCGCAATATTGGTCTCGCCTTGGGACAGGCCCTGAACGCCGACAATCGCGCCAGCGCGCTTGGCGATCTGCTGGCAGACCCCGCGCAACTGGTCGGAGTGGCCGTGATGCAGAACCGCATCGAACACCACTTCGTCCTTGTTCCAGTCGGAAACCAGTTTGATCCGCGCCTGAATCTCCTTCGGCAGGCGTGCGAACAAGGCCTTGCTGATGTCGGACTCCGGCCACACCGCAGAACCGCCCACCGCCAGTACCGCGGCCAGTTGCGTCAGCAGATCACCTTCGACTTCCGCCAGGCACAGCACGTGTTCGCGCGGCAGGATGGCGTAGCTATTGCGCTCGCCGGTCGGGCCGGCCAGTACGCGGGTGACGCCGCTCTGCGATTGCGCAGCGTACTGCACGCACAGAGTGCTCAGGTCAGCGTATTTGTTGCTCTCAGCCCAGGTTTTCAGCGCGGTCAGCGGTTTGCTCATGGCATCGCGCAGGCGAACGTCCGGCGCTACAACGGCATCACCGCGAGCGAAGGATTGTTCGATAGCGTCGGTAGGACGTGTCGACAGCAGACGGTACAGGTACAGCGGGCCACCGGCCTTCGGACCCGTCCCCGACAGGCCTTCGCCGCCGAATGGCTGCACGCCGACCACGGCACCGACGATGTTGCGGTTGACGTAGACGTTACCGGCGTTGACGTTGTCGATCACCTTGGCGATGGTCTCGTCGATGCGCGTGTGCACACCCAGCGTCAGGCCGTAACCGGATGCGTTGATCTGACCGATCAGCTGATCCAGCTCTTTGCGCTTGTAGCGCACCACGTGCAGCACTGGCCCGAAGATTTCGCGTTGCAGTTCGTCGAAGCTTTCCAGCTCGATCAAGGTCGGCATGACGAAGGTGCCGCGTTTGACTTCTTCGCTGTCGGCGATCGCCACTTGATACACGGTGCGACCTTTGTCGCGCATGGCCTGGATGTGCTTGTCGATGCCGGCCTTGGCTTCGGCGTCGATCACCGGGCCAATGTCCACGGACAGACGCTCAGGGTTGCCGAGACGGCTTTCCGCCATGGCGCCTTTGAGCATTTCGATGACGCGATCAGCGGAATCTTCCTGCAGGCACAAAACCCGCAGCGCCGAGCAACGCTGACCGGCGCTGTCGAAGGCCGACGACACCACGTCGATCACCACTTGTTCGGTGAGTGCCGAGGAGTCGACGATCATCGCGTTCTGGCCACCGGTTTCGGCGATCAGCGGAATCGGACGGCCCTGGCTGTCGAGACGCCCGGCAATGTTGCGTTGCAGCAAGCGCGCGACTTCGGTGGAACCGGTGAACATCACGCCTTTGACGCGCTCATCACCGACCAGACCGGCGCCGACCGTTTCACCGCGACCCGGCAGCAGTTGCAGCACGCCTTCCGGAATCCCGGCTTCAAGCATCAGGCGCACGGCTTGAGCCGCGACCAGCGGAGTCTGTTCGGCCGGTTTGGCCAGTACCGGGTTGCCGGCAGCCAGCGCCGCAGCGACTTGACCACTGAAGATCGCCAGCGGGAAGTTCCACGGGCTGATGCACACCACCGGACCCAGTGGGCGGTGGGCGTCGTTGCTGAAATCGTTGCGTGCCTGCACCGCGTAATAACGCAGGAAGTCGACCGCTTCGCGGACTTCGGCGATGGCGTTGGCGTAGGTCTTGCCGGCTTCGCGAGCGAGCAGGCCCATCAGCGGCTGGATCTCGCCTTCCATCAAGTCAGCGGCACGTTCCAGAATCGCCGCGCGCTCGGCCGGCGGGGTGGCCTGCCAGATCGGTGCGGCGTTGAGAGCGCATTGGATGGCGTTGTCGACGTCCTCGACGGTGGCTTCCTGAACGTGACCGACCACATCGCGATGATCCGACGGGTTCAGCACCGCGGCCGGCGTTTCGTTGCTCGACGCGCAGCCGAGCATCGGTGCGGCTTTCCAGTCGTTGTGTGCCGTGGCGAGCAAGGCGCAGGACAGCGAGGCCAGACGATGTTCGTTGGCCATGTCGATGCCGCTGGAGTTGGCGCGCTCGGCACCGTACAGGTCACGCGGCAGCGGAATGCGCGGGTGCGGCAGGCCGAAACCGCCTTCCACGGTCGCCATCTGCTCGATCTGTGCCACTGGATCGGCAACCAGTTCCTGAATCGAAATCGACTGGTCGGCGATGCGGTTGACGAACGAGGTGTTCGCACCGTTTTCCAGCAAGCGACGCACCAGATACGCCAGCAGCGTTTCGTGTGTGCCGACCGGCGCGTACACGCGGCACGGACGGTTCAGCTTGCCTTCGGCGACTTTGCCGACAACCTGTTCGTAGAGCGGTTCGCCCATGCCGTGCAGGCACTGGAATTCGTACTGGCCCGGGTAATAGTTCTGACCGGCAATGTGGTAAATCGCCGACAGGGTGTGGGCGTTGTGCGTAGCGAACTGCGGGTAGATGGCTTCCGGCACCGACAGCAGTTTGCGTGCGCAGGCAATGTAGGAAACGTCGGTGTACACCTTGCGGGTGTAGACCGGATAGCCTTCCAGGCCTTCAACCTGGGCGCGCTTGATTTCGCTGTCCCAGTAGGCGCCTTTCACCAGGCGGATCATCAGGCGGTGACGGCTGCGGCGTGCCAGATCGATCACGTAGTCGATCACATACGGGCAACGCTTCTGGTACGCCTGAATAACGAAACCGATGCCATTCCAGCCGGTCAGTTGCGGCTCGAAACACAGGCGCTCGAGCAGATCCAGCGACAGTTCGAGACGGTCGGCTTCTTCGGCGTCGATGTTCAGGCCGATGTCGTATTGCTTGGCCAGCAGGGTCAGCGACAACAGGCGTGGGTACAGCTCGTCCATCACACGCTCGTACTGCGCGCGGCTATAACGCGGGTGCAGTGCCGACAGCTTGATGGAGATGCCCGGGCCTTCATAAATCCCACGGCCGTGGGAGGCTTTGCCGATCGAGTGAATGGCTTGTTCGTACGACGCCAGGTACTTCTGCGCATCGTGTTCGGTCAGCGCCGCTTCACCGAGCATGTCGTAGGAATAACGGAAACCCTTGGCTTCGAACTTGCTCGCATTGGCCAGGGCTTCGGCGATGGTTTCGCCGGTGACGAACTGCTCGCCCATCAGGCGCATGGCCATGTCGACGCCCTTGCGGATCATCGGCTCGCCGCTCTTGCCGATGATGCGGCTCAGCGACGACGTCAGGCCGGCTTCGTTGTGGGTCGAGACCAGTTTGCCGGTCAGCAGCAAACCCCAGGTTGCGGCGTTGACGAACAGCGACGGGCTGTTGCCCAGGTGCGGCTGCCAGTTGCCGGTGCTGATCTTGTCGCGGATCAGTGCATCGCGAGTGCCCTTGTCCGGGATACGCAGCAGCGCTTCGGCCAGGCACATCAGCGCCACGCCTTCCTGGGACGACAGGGAAAATTCCTGCAGCAGACCCTGAACAATGCCGGCACGGCCGCCAGCACTTTTCTGGTTACGCAGTTTTTCCGCGATGGTTGCGGCAAGCTTGTTGGTGGCTTCGGCCATCGCTGCCGGCAGACGTGCCTGCTCGATCAGCATCGGCACCACTTCCGGCTCGGGGCGACGGTAAGCGGCGGTGATCGAGGCGCGCAGCACCGATTGCGGCAGGATGCTTTCGGCGAATTCGAGGAAGCACTGGTGGGCGTGATCGGTATGGACTTCACCGGCGTCGTCGGCGTCCTTGGCGGTCAAACCGTTCAGCTCGGTCAGGGTTGCACCACCCTCGAGTTTTTCCAGGTAATTGAAAATTGCCTGCTTGATCAGCCAGTGCGGCGTGCGATCGATCGAGGTTGCGGCAGCCTTCAGGCGTTCGCGGGTCGGGTCGTCGAGTTTGACCCCAAGGGTGGTGGTAGCCATATTTTTATCCTCATGGTTGCCACAGTTGCGTGGCATCAGCTGGCGGCAAGATTAGCCGTGCGTCGAATGAGGTGCAACCGGGTGCAACCCTTTTTTGTCGGAAAAATCCGCAACTCGTCAGGAAATAAATTCCGCGATGAAATCCCTGCTCCTGCTTGGTGCTTTTGCTTCTAGCAAAGGGCCATGACTGCTACAAAAGGGAGCAAAAACAAGGCGATTGTCGGTAATTCCGACTGGGTGCAACTTATTCTCATGAAATTGGTTGCACCTCATTTGATTTGTTGCATAGCATTCGCGCCCAAGGTGCAACCGGATCGAATCCGGTGTACCGGCTGATGGCTTTCCTGGGGAAACATCAGTCATAAATGCGCGGGATCCCGGATCGTCTGCCAAACGTCGTCGTTTGCGTGCGGTTCATCACCGCCGCTACATAAAAACAAAGCCAGGGCGTAACTCAATGAGCGTAAGCAATCCAACCCTGATCACGTTCGTGATCTACATCGCAGCAATGGTGCTGATCGGCTTGATGGCCTATCGCTCCACCAACAACCTTTCTGACTATATTCTCGGTGGTCGCAGCCTCGGCAGCGTCGTCACCGCGCTGTCTGCCGGTGCCTCCGACATGAGCGGCTGGTTGCTCATGGGCCTGCCGGGCGCCATCTACATGTCCGGTCTGTCCGAAAGCTGGATCGCCATCGGTCTGGTCATCGGTGCCTACCTGAACTGGCTGTTCGTTGCCGGCCGTCTGCGCGTACAGACCGAGCACAACGGCGACGCCCTGACCCTCCCGGACTACTTCGCCAGCCGTTTTGAAGACAAGAGCGGCCTGTTGCGGATCATCTCGGCGATCGTGATTCTGGTGTTCTTCACCATTTACTGCGCTTCCGGCATCGTCGCCGGTGCCCGCCTGTTCGAAAGCACTTTCGGCATGTCCTACGAAACGGCGCTGTGGGCCGGTGCGGCGGCAACGATTGCCTACACCTTCATTGGCGGTTTCCTCGCGGTGAGCTGGACCGACACCGTGCAAGCCACGCTGATGATCTTCGCGCTGATCCTTACGCCGGTCATCGTCCTGCTGGCCACCGGCGGCGTCGACACCACGTTCCTCGCCATCGAAGCCAAGGATCCAAGCAACTTCGACATGCTTAAAGGCACCACTTTCATCGGCATCATCTCGCTGATGGGCTGGGGTCTGGGTTACTTCGGTCAGCCGCACATCCTCGCGCGTTTCATGGCCGCGGACTCGGTGAAATCGATTGCCAAGGCGCGTCGCATTTCCATGACCTGGATGATCCTGTGCCTGGGCGGCACCGTGGCTGTGGGCTTCTTCGGTATCGCTTACTTCTCGGCGCACCCGGAAGTGGCGGGTGCGGTGACTGAAAACCCTGAGCGCGTGTTCATCGAACTGGCCAAGATCCTCTTCAATCCGTGGGTTGCCGGTGTCCTGCTGTCGGCGATTCTGGCTGCGGTGATGAGTACTTTGAGTTGCCAGTTGCTGGTGTGCTCGAGCGCCCTGACCGAAGACTTCTACAAAACCTTCCTGCGTAAATCCGCCTCCCAGGTGGAACTGGTCTGGGTCGGTCGCGCCATGGTGCTGCTGGTTGCACTCATCGCGATCGCGCTGGCCGCCAACCCGGAAAACCGCGTACTGGGCCTGGTGTCCTACGCCTGGGCTGGTTTCGGTGCCGCGTTCGGCCCGGTAGTGCTGATTTCCGTGATCTGGAAAGACATGACCCGCAACGGCGCGCTGGCCGGCATCATCGTCGGTGCTGTCACCGTGGTGGTGTGGAAGCATTTCGAACTGCTGGGTCTGTACGAAATCATCCCCGGCTTCATCTTCGCCAGCCTGGCGATCTACTTTGTCAGCAAGGCCGGCGAGCCGACTCGCGGCATGGTCGAGCGCTTCCAGGCAGCGGAAAAAGATTTCAATCTGAACAAGTAAGGCGCTGAGCTTCGGCTCACATTAAACGGCCCGTTTCCGAAAGGAGACGGGCCGTTTTTTTGTGCCCATGATTTCTCACATGCATTGGAGAACCCTGTGGGAGCTGGCTTGCCAGCGATGGCGGTGCGTCAGTCAATGAATAAGTTGAATGTGCTGACCTCATCGCTGGCAAGCCAGCTCCCACAGGGTTTTGTGGTGTTTGTTCGGATTTGTCTGTAGTCGGATGTGCCAATTTTCAGAGGTTTTTCGACAATAGAAGTAGGGAAAATCTGATTTTCCCGTCACCCGCTCACCACCCCTTGCCCCTCATGCAGAATCGCCCGCCCTCAAACTGCAGAGAGACATCGGATGTTTGCGCCTGCCAATCAACCGCGTTTCACGTTGACCCTCGAAGGCGCCCGGGATGAGCTCAAAGTGCTTGAGTTCACGGGCAAGGAAGCCATCAGCCAACCCTATCGTTTCGAGCTGGAGCTGGTCTGTGAACGGCCGGATCTCGACCTGGAAAGCCTGCTGCACGGTCAGGCGTTTCTGAGTTTCGATGCACGCGGTGGCGGTATCCACGGTCAGATTGATCAGGTCGGGCAGGGTGATTCCGGGAAACGTCTGACGCGCTATCACGTCAGTCTGGTGCCGCGGCTGGCTTATCTCGGCCACCGCATCAATCAGCGGATTTTTCAGCATCAGACGGTGCCGCAGATTGTTGCGCGGGTGCTCAAGGATCACTCGATCCTGCGCGATGCCTTTGAATTTCGCCTCGGCAGCGACTACCCGGTGCGTGAGTATTGCGTGCAGTACACCGAGAGCGACCTGGCGTTCATCCAGCGGCTGTGCGCCGAGGTCGGCATTCATTACCACTTTCAGCACAGCCCGCAGGGCCATCTGTTGGTGTTCGGCGATGACCAGACGGTTTTCGCGCGTCTGCCCGAACCGACGGTGTACCGGCCGGGCAGCGGCATGTCGGCTGGGGCGTCGGCGGTGCAGCGCTTCAACGTGCGCGTGCAAACCCGCACCAGCGTCGTCACTCGGCGCGACTACAACTTCGAAAAGCCGCACCTGCAATCGCACAGCCGTGTCGACAGCGAACAGCGGCCGGTGCTGGAGGATTATCACTTCCCCGCCAATTTCACTGACCGGGAAACCGGCAAGCACCTTGCTCAACGGGCGCTGGAACGCCATATCGCCGATTATCGTCAGGCCGAAGGCATCAGCGATGAATCCGCGCTGATCAGTGGACATTTCCTGAAACTGACCGAGCATCCGCGTCAGGACTGGAATGATCTGTGGTTGCTGACTGCCGTCGAACACCATGGACGCCAGCCTCAGGTGCTGGAGGAGTCGGTGACCAGCGATGGTGAAGGCTTCCAGGGTTACCGTAATACTTTTCTCGCCACGCCGTGGGATGTGTTCTTCCGCCCGGCGCTGGGGCCGGACAAACCGCGCATGCTCGGCTATCAACCCGCTGTGGTGACCGGGCCGAAAGACAGTGAAATCTACTGCGACGAGTACGGTCGGGTCAAGGTGCAGCTGGCCTGGGATCGCGACGGTGAGCTGAACGAACACTCCAGTTGCTGGCTGCGCGTTGCCACCGGTTGGGCCCATGACCGTTACGGCAGCGTGTTGATTCCGCGAGTCGGCATGGAAGTGCTGGTCGGTTTCATCGATGCCGACGCGGACAAACCGCTGGTAATGGGCTGCCTGCCCAACGCGGCGACGCCGGTGCCGCTGGACCTGCCGGCCGACAAGACCCGCAGCATCTTCCGCAGCCAGAGCAGCCCCGGCGGCGCTGGCTATAACGAACTGCGCATCGAGGACAGGAAAGGCGCCGAGGAAATCTACCTGCGCGCCCAGCGCAACTGGACCCAACATGTGTTGCACGACCAGCAAGTGCAGGTCGACAACCAGCGCAGCATTGTCGTCACCGGCACCGCCCGGCACGAGCTGAAGGCCGATGAACAGCGCATTACCCACGGCCATCGGCAGACCGAAGTCAGGCAGGACGATCATCTGAGCGTCAGCGGCGAACGGCATATTCGGGTCGGCAGCCAAACCCTCAGCGCCAGCGCTCAATTTCACGTCAGCGCTGGCCAGCAAGTGGTCATCGACGGTGGTGCGAGCGCCACGATTCAGGCAGGCGGGCAGTGGATCAACATCGGTCCCGGCGGAATTTTCAGCAGCGTACCGATCGTCGTCGGTGGCGCGCCGATGGCAGCGCTGAGCGCCGCGCCGGTCGTGCCGGGGTTGCCGGAAAAACTCGCCGCCGCGCCGGCTGCCGTGCTGACCGCCGCACAGATCATGAGCTTCAAAGGCGATGCGCCATTCTGCGAAGAGTGCGAGCGCTGCAAGGACGGTGTCTGTGCAGCCTGATTTGCTGTCACCGGCCGATTGGCTGGCGCACGCGCCGTTGCAGGCCGGGGAGCAATTGTTCGCGGTGTTCAGCCATGCCAGCGCCGCCAAACCGCCCGGGGCATGGCTCGATGCGGCGAGCCCGCTGTGGGCTGACACGGTTTATGCCGAGTGGGATGCGGTGATGCCTTGCGTGGGAATTGTCAGCGTCGACAGTGAGTTTTTGCATTGGGTCACCGATACCGAGTCGCGCGATTGGGGTTGGCTGTTGGTGTCTTCGGCAAGCCTGGAGGGGCTGGTCGAGCATTTTCGAAGCCTGACTCAAGTGCTGATGCCGAAAGGCAAAACGGTGTTTTTTCGTTTCTGGGACGGGCGTTTTTTGTTGCCGCTTTTGCAGTCTGATGAGGTGGATGCACGGCAACTGTTCCCTGTGGTCAACCGCTCCCTGATCAACGGCCAGGCGCTGCACATCGGTGGCGCGGTGCAGTCCTCGGGCAAGGTCTTTCCTTGGTGGCGGGTGCCGGAATCGGTGCTGGTGCAGGAGGGCAACGCCGTTCGCACGACCAACGCGATGCAGTGGCTGAGCGAAGAAAACCCGGTGATATTTGAAGCCTTTCCCGAGGCCGTTCTGTGCTGCAAGGTCGGGCAGTTTTTTCAGCTTTCAATGTCGGAAGATTCTTCGCAATCGGCGTTGCTGGCGTATTTGCTGGCAGAGCTGGAATGACATTTCGGGGCAATGGCCTCGGAGATTTCCTTCGAGCTGCGGCGGATTGCATGAACTGGTGGGCGGTGGGTTGCAGGGATAGTCTTTTCGTTGTCACTGCGGGAGTGGTGACAGGGTGTAGGAACCCTTGCTTTCATGGCGTTACAGTTCGTTGGTTTCTTATGGAGCTTGGTTCAAGTCCCTAAGATCGTTCGCGGCGGCTGTGCGTGGGACACGCTTCGGCGTGACCGAGGTCCATGATTGCTCGGTTCCTACTCTTGCGCACAGCTGCCACCCAAACCTGTAGGAAGGTGAATTGGCGGCTCACCTTTATCAATCATGGAGCTGACAAATGACCAATATGCATCCCGATCCACCCTACAAAAAAATCATCCCTCACCCGGACAACCGCTTCATGGCGCTGACCGACAATTGCAGCGACATGCCAACGCTGTTCATCGACACCCACGTCCCCCTCGACATCCTCATGGAAGCCGCCAATCACCGCTTGCGCGCCGTGATTCAGGTACTGGAAAACATGTGCATGCGCGGCTCGGTCGAATGCGACTCCGTCATCCTCAGCGACTTCGCCCGGCTTTGCGTGATTCCCTTGCGTGACGGCTGTGATGTGCTCGATGTCATCGGCAGGCGGTTGCGCGAGATGCCTTCCTGATGCTTAAAAGCAACATCAAAAGATGTCAATCATCAACGATGTAAGCATCCTGAGTCCGGATAAAACGGTCGAACGCTTCTGAGTTGTACACCTGTAGGCAACCATGGAATATCATTTTTTTGTCCGAGTAATCTCTGTTGGCAGATATCTGGTCAGAAGCCGCAAACATATAGTTTCTGGTTTCTTTATAGGGATCGTGTAAAACCTTATGCGTATCTTCATTTTCCATGACGGTGTGCATGCCTTTGCCAAAGTGCGAGTAGGCGCCGGCGGACATTTCGATGTCATGCTCCAGCGCAGACTTTTGATTGAATGGCTTGAGTATGCACTCGCTCAATCCGTAGTTCTTAAGCGTTTGTCTGGCTTGATCGGTGCGGTTTTCGTCGGCAAGTGCGAGATATGGGCTTAGCACGCCGAGTAGGAAAATGAACGGGTATCGCATGAGTTTTTGACTTCCTGTCTCTGATTTTTCGCAAGTGTAACTGCGTTAAAAGCAAAAACCCTCACCCTAACCCTCTCCCAGAGGGAGAGGGGACTGATCGAGTTGTCTGGGTGAGGTGCGCCGACCTGCGACTTCAGCGGCGCACTTTGCTTCGCCAGGCTTAAGTTCGCGCTGATCTTTCAGATCGACATAAGCCGCAAGATCACCTCAATCAGTCCCCTCACCCTGGCCCTCTCCCTCCGGGAGAGGGCCAGGCTTTCGTCCGCTCGGCCGCCAACCCCTGACTTGCCACGCGGTAAAAGGTAAACTTTGCGCCCTTCGCAGGAGCAGCCATGAATTATCGTCACGCCTTCCATGCCGGCAATCACGCCGATGTGTTCAAACACCTGACCTTGACCCGCCTCATCGCCCTGATGTCGCGCAAGGAGCAGCCGCTTGCCTATCTCGACAGCCACGCCGGCATCGGTCTGTACGACTTGCAGGGCGATCAGGCCAACCGTACCGGCGAGTACCTGGAAGGCATCGCGCGCTTGTGGGATCAACCGGATCTGCCGGCGCTGACCGCTGACTACATGAACGTGCTGCATGAGATGAACCCCGATGGCCAGTTGCGCTATTACCCTGGTTCGCCGGAGCTGGCGCGGCGTCTGACCCGCCCACAGGACCGGGTGATGCTCAATGAGAAGCACCCTGAAGATGGTGTGCTGCTCAAAGACAACATGGCCGGTGATCGCCGGGTGAAAGTGCATCTGGGCGAAGGCTGGCATGTCGCGCGGGCGATGTTGCCGGTGCAGGAAAAGCGTGCGGTGATGTTGATCGATCCGCCGTTTGAACAACTCGATGAAATGCAGCGCTGCGCAGCGTCGATGAAAGAGGCGATCGGGCGCATGCGCCAGACCGTGGCGGCGATCTGGTACCCGGTCAAGGATCAGCGCGCGTTGCGGCGTTTCTATCAGGACCTGGCCGGCACCGGTGCGCCGAAGTTGTTGCGCGTGGAACTGCTGGTGCATCCGCTGGATACGCCGAACAGCCTGAACGGCTCCGGTCTGGCGATTGCCAATCCGCCGTGGGGGCTGGAGGAAGAATTGCGCGAGTTGCTGCCGTGGTTGTCGAAGAAGCTTGGCCAGACTCAGGGTGGCTGGCAGATGGATTGGCTGATCGCGGAAAGCTGATAAACAGCAAGATTGATCGTTCCCACGCTCCGCGTGGGAATGCCTCAATGGACGCTCTGCGTCCGCTGTTGGGACGCGGAGCGTCCCGGTCTGCATTCCCACGCAGAGCGTGGCAACGATCAGTCGGTGTTAGTTGCCCGCCAGACTCGCCGGCATACACACGCCGGTGCCGCCGATCCCGCAATATCCTTCCGGATTCTTCGCCAGATACTGCTGGTGATACGCCTCGGCAAAATACACGGTCGGCGCCTGGTCGATTTCGGTGCTGATTTCGCCCAGCCCGGCCTTCGCCAGTTCCGCCTGGTACAGCGCTTTGCTTTTCAGTGCGGCGTCCAGTTGCTCGGGAGAGGTTGCGTAGATCACCGAGCGGTACTGCGTGCCGATGTCGTTGCCCTGGCGCATGCCTTGGGTCGGGTTGTGCAGTTCCCAGAACATCGCCAGCAGTTCTTCGTAGCTGACTTTGGCCTTGTCATACACCACCAGCACCACCTCGGCGTGGCCGGTCAGGCCTGAGCAGACTTCTTCGTAAGTCGGGTTCGGCGTGAAGCCGCCAGCGTAGCCAACCACCGTGCTGACCACGCCTTCGCGCTGCCAGAAGCGCCGTTCCGCACCCCAGAAGCAGCCGAGGCCGAAGATGGCGAAGTCGACGTCCTGAAAGAACGGGCCGAGCAGTGGGGTGTCTTCGAAGACGAAATGCTTTTCAGGCAGGGTCATCGCGGTTTCGCGGCCGGGCAGGGCTTGTTCTTTGGTTGGAAGCACGTTTTTGTTCACCAGAATTTCCGAGCGCAGAACCATGATCGTTCCTCTCAGTCAGGTTGGATGTGAAAAGTCAGACCGCCAGTGTGCCCAATGATGCCCGGTTAATCACTACCCAAAATGTACGGGTACTCAACCGCTCTTGTAGGAGTGAGCCTGCTCGCGATAGCGGTGGGTCAGTCAGCAGAGAAGTTACAGACGGACCGCTATCGCGAGCAGGCCCACTCCTGCAGGAGGACTGCGGTGGATCAGAGGCAGAGCGGCCCGCGCGGATAGCGCTTGAGCGCCGGGATCAGTTCGGCGCCGGGAATCGGCCGGTCGAACAGGTAGCCTTGGCCGACATCGCAGCGGTGACGACGCAGGAATGCCAGTTGCTCGGCGGTCTCGATGCCCTCGGCGACCACCTTGAGTTTCAGGTTGTGGGCCATGGCGATCACCGCTGAGGTGATTTCCATGTCGTCCTGATTGTCGGGGATTTCGTGGATGAAGCTGCGATCGATCTTGATGATGTCGATCGGAAATTTTTTCAGATAGCTGAGCGATGAATAGCCGGTACCGAAGTCGTCCATGGCCAGGGTCAGGCCCAGACGCTTGAGCTGATCGAGCTGCAAGTGCGTGTCTTCAGTGGCCTCCAGCAGCAGGCCTTCGGTCAGTTCCAGCTCGAGCAGATTGGCCGGCAGCGCTTCTTCCTTGAGGATGTTGGCGATGGAGGCGACCAGGTCCGGATCGGAAAACTGCTTGGGTGACAGGTTGATCGCCACTTGCAGATTGCCCAGGCCGGCAGCGGTCAGGGCTTTGCTCATACGGCAGGCCTGACGGGCGATCCATTTGCCGATCGGAATGATCAGGCCAGTCTCTTCGGCGACGCTGATGAATTGATCCGGGCGAATCATCCCGCGTTCCGGGTGATTCCAGCGCAGCAGCGCTTCCATGCCCAGCAGGCGACCGCTGCGCAGGCACAGCTTGGGCTGATAGAACACGTCGAGTTCGTTCTGGGTCAGGGCGCGGCGCAGGTTGTTCTCGACAAACAGTTTGTAACTGGCCTCGGCATTCAGCGCTTCGGTGAACACCTGCAACTGGTGTTTGCCGTTGGCCTTGGCCTTGTGCAGCGCCAGACCGGCGTTACGCATCAGCGTCTGCGGGTCGCGCCCGTGCAGTGGTGCGCAGGCCAGGCCGACCGAGCCGGTGACGCTGATCAACTGGTTATCGACGAACATCGGTTTGTCTAGGGTCAGCAGCAACTGGCTGGCAATCCGCTGCCCCGCTTCGAGGTCGGTATTGTCGAGCAATACGGCAAATTCGTTACTGGCGAAGCGCGCCAGACTGCCGCTTGGGCTGAGACTGTTGCGCAGACGCCGGGCCAGGCTGATCAGCAGTTTGTCGCCGGTCTGATGGCCGAGGCTGTCGTTGATGCGCTTGAAGTTGTCGATGTCCACCAGCAGCAGGCTGATCGGCGTATCGCTGTCACGGGCGAAGCGCTCGTCGAGGTTGCGGATGAAGGCCGGACGGTTGCCGAGGTTGGTCAGGTTGTCGGTATAAGCCAGGCGCTCGATGCGCTGCTGCGCCAGTTTGGTCTGGGTGATGTCTTCGTAGATGCCGATGTAATGCGTCAGCTCACGGTTGTCGCCGTACACCTTGGAAATCGACAACTGGCCCCAGTACGGTTCGAGATTTTTCCGGCGGCTTTTGAATTCGCCCTGCCAGCTGTTGCTCTGGGCCAGCGCCGAGGGCGCGTCGAACAGCAGTTCGCTGAGGTTTTCCAGCGCCGGCAGTTCCGACAGGCGCTGGCCGTGGACTTCTTCAGTGGAGTACTGAGTGATCGCTGTGAAGCTCGGGTTGACGTACTCGACCACACCGTCGCAGTTGACCAGCAAAAAGGCGTTGGCACTTTGTTCGACCGCACGCTGGAACAGGTGCAGGGCGCTGGTGGCGGTGCGGCGGTTGTGATTGTTGATGACTTGCGCGAACTGATCGGCCAGCTCACCGGCAAACGCGATCTCGTCGGACTGCCAGGCGCGGGTGACGCCGGTCTGCTCCAGGCAGAGCACGCCGACCACCTGGCCGTCGACGCGGATGCTTGCGTCGAGCATGGCATTGACGTCACGCGGGCGCAGGGCTTCGGCCATCTCGCGGGTACGCGGATCGCGCATCGCGTTGTGGGCGTCGATGGCGCGGCTGCCATGCAGCGCTTCCAGGTAGTCGGGGAAGTTGCCGATATCGATCACGTCCGGAAGGATGTATTCCTGGGTCGCGCGATGGTAAGCCGAGATCGGCACCAGCAGATTGCCCTCGAGATTCCACAGGCTGGCGCAGTCGATTTCATAGATATCACATGCGCAGCGGGTGATCAGCTCGGCAGCTTCCTGCAAGGAATTGTGCGTGCTGTAGCGCTGACGGGCGAGCAGCAGAATCAGCTCCTGCTGGGCGCGCACGCGCTCCAGATGCTGCAGTTGTTCCTGCTGCGCACGTTGATTGAGTTCAAGGGCGATCTGCAGCCGCGAGTTCTGCGTCTCGAGGTCGACAGAGGGCAGTAGCGGCGGCTCGCTGAATACGTCGTCGACCGCCAGCAGGTAACCGCGCAGCAGATGCCGATTGTGCTGTTTATAGGCTTCACCCAGCTCCAGAATGCTCAGCACCCCGGAGGCGGTGTGCAGGGTGTAGCGCACCAGATAATGCGGGCTGACGGTGAGCTGTTGCTGGATCGCATCATGCAATTGATAGCGCGCTTCCGGTTCCATCAGGCTGGCATACGGCGAGCCGACCAGCGCACACAGCTCGACCGCCGGCTGGCCGAACTGGCGTTCGCAGTTGGGATCGAGAAACAACATGGCCCAACTGGCTTCATTCAAGCGCTCGAAACGCAGCATGCCGAGCCGCGAGGGCACAGGCAACTGCGTCACTACCTCGGCCGCCATACGGCTGGCGGCATCGGGTTGGCTCTTCATGAAGGGAACTCGCTTGGAAATATGCTGAACGCGCCGGGCTCGCGCCCTCTTAACTGTTGCCTGCGGCAAGGTTGCATCATTGCGGCCCCGACTGACAAGAGAGATGAAGGCCAAGTGCTATAAGAATATGTCGGCTGGACTGAACATTTCTCCAGCCAGTGCACAAAACTAATGCGCGGAGCATGACAGAGCGCCGTTCCAGAGCGGTTGATGCTCAGCAACGGCGCCCAGTGCACCCACTGATCAGCGTAGGGAAATGACGATTGATTGCAGGCGTTTGCCGTCACGGTCGTGATAGTTGACCTGGATCTGCCTGGCCTCGACCACCAGGTGGGCAAAATTGTCCTCACTGACCACCGTGCTGGTCAGTTCATGCCGATAATCCCCGGCGGCTGTGCGCACCAGTGGCTGATCGAGAATGAACGTCGACGCTTTGGCATACGGCAGCAGTTTGCTGTTGCACAGCGGCGATGACACTACCGTGTGCACCTCGAAGTCCGGGTCTTCGCTGTGGCTCAGGCGCGCGGTCAGCGAACCGTGAACATCACCCGAAATGAACACAACGTTCATGATCCGTCGAGTGCGAATCGTTTCCAGCAGGCGCAGGCGTTGTTCCGGAAAGGCTTTCCAGGCGTCATCGCCATGAAGTTTGCGGTCCGGATAGAACATCACGCTGGTCACCACAAACTTGACCCGCGCTTCGCTGTGGATCAGCCATTTGAGCAGGGCCTGTTCCTGAGCTTCATCGAGAATGCGCCGATCATCGGCCGACAAGTTGCGCCGGGTACGACTGTCCGTCACGAACCATTCGATATCGCCGTCGCTGAACTGATACCAGTAATGCTCAAGCGAAGAGCGATTGATTTCGCCGTTAGTTGTCAATGGATGTACCGGGCTGTGACTGGCCTGATACAACTCATAGGCCGCCATCGCGTTGCGGAACAAGTCAACGTCGGATTTATTGGCATTGGCCGGCCAGTTATCTTCGATTTCGTGATCGTCAAGAATCATGTAAGTCGAAGTGCCGGACATCAGCCGTTTTATATTAGGTTGCGATAACGCCGCACGGTATTTTCTGAGAATATCCTGATACTCACGATCCGGCGCAATGCGATTCAGATCGTCGACATAGATCTGGTCACCGGTCATCAATACTGCACTGATCGGTGGCTCAATACCCTCGATCACTTGATTGATCGAAGCAAAGATCCGGTCGCCCAGCTGTGGCAGTGAGGCAATCCCCGCGGTCATGCGCAAATAGCGACACGAACCGACAATATAGGCCCGGGGCTGCATCGGCTTGCTCGAGCGGGTACGCAGGCGATAGATCTCTCGCGGCCATTGCAGCGGCAGCTCGGCGACGCTGTCCGGCGTATGCACCGGACTCATCGGACTGAACCAGCCGGCCTGATATTCATATTCGGTGTCTGTACTCAAGTTGTTGAGGGCAAACACATGTGACACGTCGCGTGTAGCGCTCAGATGCGCAAAGATACCTTTTGACCATTGTTGTGCACCAGCTGGGCGATAACGTACTGCGGCAAACACTCGCGAATTGTTCTGACGGTCGCCACGCAGAAATACACGTGCATGATTGGTTGTAACGTGGCCGACGATCGGCCCGATAGTTGGTTTTAACATGTCGAATCCATTCGAAGTAACTTGAATTAACTGGGTTTGCTAACTTTTATTAGTTGCGGTGGCTGTGCCTAGGTTAGTTGCGTGCCGGACATAAAAGATCGGTGACAAGCCGACCAGTGCTGTGGCCGATATCAACGCGACTTGTAGGAAAAGGAAGGAAAAGGTTTTTCTTCAGGCAAAAAAAAGCCCCGCCAGATGACGGGGTTGAGGTACGAGCGTGTGGCGCTCGAAAGGGTGCAGCAAGCGGCCCTCCGTTGCCGGAGGGCCGTTTGGATTACAACAGGATGGTGCGGATGTCGCCCAACAGGCTGCCCAGACGCTGGGTGAAGCGCGCGGCAGCGGCGCCGTTGATCACACGGTGATCGTAGGACAGCGACAGTGGCAGCATCAGTTTCGGCTGGAAGGCTTTGCCGTCCCAGACGGGCTGGATGGTTGCCTTGGACACACCGAGGATCGCCACTTCCGGCGCGTTGACGATCGGCGTGAAGCCGGTGCCGCCAATATGGCCGAGACTGGAAATGGTGAAGCAGGCGCCTTGCATCTCGTCCGAGGACAGCTTCTTGGTGCGGGCTTTTTCAGCCAGCGAAGCCGCTTCGGCTGCCAATTGCAGCAGGCTCTTCTGGTCGACGTTCTTGATCACCGGCACCAGCAGGCCATCCGGAGTGTCGACGGCGAAGCCGATGTTCACGTATTTCTTGCGAATGATCGCTTTGCCGCTTGGCGCCAGCGAACTGTTGAAGTCCGGCAGCTCCTTGAGCAGATGCGCGCAGGTCTTGAGCAGCAGCGGCAGGATGGTCAGCTTGACGCCAGCCTTCTCGGCCACGGCTTTCTGCGCCACACGGAAGGCTTCCAGCTCGGTGATGTCTGCCGAGTCGAATTGCGTGACGTGTGGCACGTTCAGCCAGCTGCGGTGCAGGTTGGCAGCGCCGACTTGCATCAGGCGAGTCATCGGCACTTCTTCGATTTCGCCGAAACGGCTGAAATCGACGACCGGAATCGGCGGGATACCCGCGCCACCGGTTGCGCCAGCAGCAGCGGCCGGTGCTTCCTTGGCCTTCTGCATCATCGCTTTGACGTAGGTCTGCACGTCTTCCTTGAGGATACGACCGTGCGGGCCGCTGGCGCCGACAGCGCTCAGCTCGACGCCGAACTCGCGGGCCAGTTGACGCACGGCCGGACCTGCGTGAACTTTCGCGCCTGGCTTGGCCGGTGCGGCAGCTGGAGCGGCAGCAGCAGGTGCGGCAGCAGCGGCAGGTGCCGGAGCGCTCGGTGCTGCAGCGGCCGCCGGAGCTGGAGCTGCAGCAGGCGCAGCGCCTTTGACCTTCAGCTTGAGGATCAGATCGCCGGTACCGACTTCATCATCCAGCTTGATCGAAACGCTTTCGACCACGCCAGCGGCAGGCGATGGAATTTCCATGCTGGCCTTGTCGGATTCCAGGGTGATCAGCGACTGGTCGGCTTCGACGGTGTCGCCGGCCTTGACCAGCACTTCGATGATCTTGGCCTTGCCGGCCGAACCGATGTCCGGCACGTGGATGTCCTGAACGCTGTCGGCGACCGGTGCCGCCGGAGCAGCAGCAGCAGCCGGCGCTGGCGCAGCGGCGGCAGCAGGCGCGGCAGCCTGAGCCGGAGCGGCCGCAGCAGGCGCCGCAGCACCCGCCACTTCCAGGTCCAGAATCAGGTCGCCAGTGCCGACTTCGTCGTTGAGCTTGACGCTGATGGCCTTGACCACGCCGGCGGCAGGCGACGGGATTTCCATGCTCGCCTTGTCGGATTCCAGAGTAATCAGCGATTGATCAGCTTCGACGGTGTCGCCGACCTTGACCTGAATCTCGATGATCTGCGCCTTGCCCGACGAACCAATGTCCGGCACGTGCACTTGCTGTACCGAAGCGGCAGCAGGTGCAGCGGCAGGTGCGGCAGCAGCAGGTGCCGCAGCCGGTTTTTCTTCAGCTTTGGCAGCCGGAGCCGCCGCCGGAGCAGGTGCCGCTTCAGCAGCGCCCTCGACTTCCAGCTCGAGCAGTTCGTCGCCTTCTTTCAGGCGGTCGCCCAGCTTCACTTTCAGGCTTTTGATGACGCCGGCTTTCGGGGCCGGCACTTCCATGCTGGCCTTGTCCGATTCCAGAGTCAGGATGCTCTGGTCGGCTTCGATGCGGTCGCCGACCTTTACAAACAGTTCAATTACTTCACCTTCACCGCTGCCGATGTCAGGTACGCGAATGAGTTCGCTCACAAAATGTCTCCTCAGCAGTCCAGTGGGTTGCGTTTTTCCGGGTCGATGCCGAACTTGACGATGGCCTCAGCCACGACTTTAGGTTCGATATCACCACGGTCAGCCAGTGCTTCCAGGGCTGCCAACACCACGAAATGACGGTCGACTTCGAAGAAATGACGCAGTTTCTTGCGGCTGTCGCTGCGGCCGAAACCGTCGGTGCCCAGGACTTTGAATTCCTTGGACGGTACCCACTGACGGATCTGCTCGGCGAACAGCTTCATGTAGTCGGTAGAGGCGATGACCGGACCTTTACGACCGTTCAGGCATTCTTCGACGTAGCTCAGCTTAGGCTTCTGGCCAGGCTTGAGACGATTGCTGCGCTCTACGGCCAGGCCGTCGCGACGCAGTTCGTTGAAGCTGGTAACGCTCCACACGTCGGCGCCGACGTTGAACTCTTCACGCAGGATCTTCGCCGCTTCACGCACTTCACGCAGGATGGTGCCGGAGCCCATCAGCTGCACGTGGTGCGCCGCGTCGCGGGTGTCTTCCTCAAGCAGGTACATGCCTTTCTTGATGCCTTCTTCGGCACCGGCCGGCATGGCTGGCTGCTGGTACGACTCGTTCATCACAGTGATGTAGTAGAAGATGTCCTGTTGCTCTTCGGTCATCTTCTTCATGCCGTCCTGAATGATCACCGCCAGCTCGTAGCCGTAGGTCGGATCGTAGGTGCGGCAGTTCGGGATGGTCGCGGCCAGCAGGTGGCTGTGACCGTCTTCGTGCTGCAGACCTTCACCATTCAGGGTGGTACGGCCGGCGGTGCCGCCGATCAGGAAGCCACGGGTACGGCTGTCGCCGGCAGCCCAGGCCAGATCGCCAATACGCTGGAAGCCGAACATCGAGTAGAAGATGTAGAACGGCAGCATCGGCTGGTTGTGGCTGGAGTACGAAGTACCGGCGGCGATGAACGAGCTCATGGCGCCTGCTTCGTTGATGCCTTCTTCAAGGATCTGACCTTTCTGGTCTTCCTTGTAGAACATCACCTGGTCTTTATCGACTGGCTCGTAGAGCTGGCCGACGGACGAGTAGATGCCGAGCTGTCGGAACATGCCCTCCATACCGAAGGTACGGGCTTCGTCCGGGATGATCGGCACGATGCGCGGGCCGATTTCCTTGTCCTTGACCAGTTGCGCGAGGATCCGCACGAAGGCCATGGTGGTGGAGATTTCACGGTCGCCGGAACCGTCGAGGATAGCCTTGAGGGTGTCCAGATCAGGAGTCGGTACGCTGAAGCTCTGCGCGCGGCGCTGCGGTACGAAACCGCCCAGTGCGGCGCGACGCTCGGCGAGGTAGCGGGCTTCGGCGCTGTTTGGCTCAGGCTTGAAGAACGGCAGGTTCTCCAGCTCTTCGTCACGGACCGGGATGTCGAAGCGGTCGCGGAACAACTTCAGGCTGTCGACATCGACTTTCTTGGTGTTGTGCGCGGTGTTTTTCGCTTCGCCGGCACCGGTGCCATAACCCTTGATGGTCTTGGCGAGGATGACGGTTGGCTGTTCTTTGTGGTTGACCGCTTCGTGGTACGCCGCGTAGACCTTGTACGGGTCGTGGCCGCCACGGTTGAGCTTCCAGATCTCGTCGTCGGACAGATCGGCAACCATTGCCTTGAGTTCAGGCGTGTTGAAGAAGTGCTCGCGAACGAACGCGCCGTCTTTGGCTTTGTAGTTCTGGTACTCGCCGTCGATGACTTCGTCCATGCGACGCTGCAGGATGCCGTCGACGTCCTTGGCCAGCAGTGGGTCCCAGAAACGGCCCCAGATGACTTTGGTCACGTTCCACTGTGCACCGCGGAACACGCCTTCGAGTTCCTGGATGATCTTGCCGTTGCCGCGAACCGGGCCATCGAGGCGCTGCAGGTTGCAGTTGATGACGAAGATCAGGTTGTCCAGCTTCTCGCGGCCGGCCAGGGAGATTGCGCCCAGGGATTCCGGCTCGTCGCACTCGCCGTCGCCCAGGAAGCACCAGACTTTCTGTTTGCCCGGCTGAATGAAACCGCGGTGTTCCAGGTACTTCATGAAACGTGCCTGGTAGATCGCCTGGATCGGGCCCAGACCCATCGATACGGTCGGGAACTGCCAGAAGTCAGGCATCAGCCACGGGTGCGGATAGGACGACAGGCCTTGACCATCGACTTCCTGACGGAAGTTGTTCATCTGGTCTTCGGTGATGCGGCCTTCCATGAAGGCACGGGCGTAAACGCCTGGCGAGGTGTGGCCCTGGAAGTAGATCAGGTCGCCGCCGTGTTCGTCGGTCGGGGCCTGGAAGAAGTAGTTGAAGCCGATGTCATACAGGGTCGCACTGGAAGCGAAGCTGGAGATGTGACCACCCAGGTCAGAATCTTTCAGGTTCGTACGCATTACCATGGCCATCGCGTTCCAGCGTACCAGCGAGCGAATGCGGCGTTCCATGAACAGGTCGCCAGGCATGCGTGCTTCGTGGGTAACGGGAATCGTGTTGCGGTAAGGCGTGGTGATGGCGTAAGGGAGCTGCGAACCGCTGCGGGTCGCCAGTTCACCCATACGGGTCATCAGATAGTGAGCACGGTCTTCGCCTTCTTTGTCGAGAACCGATTCCAGGGCGTCCAGCCATTCCTGGGTTTCGACGGGATCGAGGTCTTGCATGGCTTGCTCCAGGGCGGAAAGGCTTCCAGAATCGGTTGCCTGAGTTTGCGACTGGCCTTGTGGGCAGACGATTTAAAATTCTTGGATTGCCGACAGGTTGTTCCGGCGGCGTGTAGTTTTACTACAAATCTTCCGGCATTTCAGCCTTTCGAATGTATAGACGAGTAGTAAAACTACAGAAGAATGGCTCGTGGCCTCCAACTGCGTTGTGAGAATAATCGTTAAGGTTGGTCTTTTGCCATCCGAAAAAGGTGAAACTTTGATATTCGCTGCCAATGACAATGAATTTTCAGCTATTTCTAACTTTTGTTCGACACTCCGGCGGGTAGCGGCTTTTCGCCAATCACTACAAGCGGCCATTTACACGCCGATCAAGGATAGACCATGACCCTGCCCGTGCTTGCCGAACTGCCCGCCATTCTCCTGCCGTTGGTCAATCGATCCGAGCAGTCGTTCCGTACGGCCGTCGCCACGCTGGATGACGATCACGGTCTGGCGAACTGGACGCCCGAGCGCTGGGCGCAGTTCGCCCGCGTCAGCGCCGCCAGCGAGTTTGTCATTGAACAGAGCGTTCGTGACCCTTTGATGTTGCTGTCGCTGGTGCAGTCCGGTGAACTCGACCGGGCGTTTGCGCCGGGCGAACTGTGCACGCAAATTGCTGCTGCGGTAAATGCCGCGCAGAGCGAAGATGAACTCGGCCGCGCCCTGCGCCGCCAGCGCGCCCGGCATCAGGTGCGGATCATCTGGCGTGACCTCACCCGCCAGGCCGATCTGGTGCAGACCTGTCGCGATCTTTCGGACATGGCCGATGCCACCATCGATCAAGCCTGTCAGTGGTTGTACAGCCGTCATTGCGAACAGTTCGGCACGCCGACCGGGCGCCGCAGCGGTCTGCCGCAACAAATGGTCATTCTCGGCATGGGCAAGCTCGGCGCCGTCGAATTGAACCTGTCGTCGGACATCGACCTGATTTTTGCCTATCCCGAAGGCGGCGAGACCGTCGGGGTGAAGCGCTCGCTGGACAACCAGGAGTTCTTCATCCGTCTCGGCCAGCGCTTGATCAGGGCGCTCGACCCGATGACCGTTGACGGCTTCGTGTTCCGTGTCGACATGCGTTTGCGTCCGTACGGTTCGTCCGGCGCGCTGGTGCTGAGCTTCAACGCGCTGGAGCAGTATTACCAGGATCAGGGCCGCGACTGGGAACGCTACGCGATGATCAAGGCGCGGGTGGTGGCCGGCGATCAGGTCGCGGGTGCGCAATTGCTCGACATGCTGCGGCCGTTCGTTTATCGGCGTTATCTGGACTTCTCGGCGATCGAAGCGCTGCGTACCATGAAACAGTTGATCCAGCAGGAAGTGCGGCGCAAGGGCATGGCCGACAACATCAAACTGGGCTCTGGTGGCATCCGCGAGGTCGAGTTCATCGCCCAGGCCTTTCAGTTGATCCACGGCGGGCGCGACCTGAGCCTGCAACAGCGCCCTCTATTAAAGGTGTTGAGCACACTGGAGGGGCAGGGTTATCTGCCACCGGCGGTGGTCAGTGAGCTGCGTGAAGGCTACGAATTCCTGCGTTATACCGAGCATGCGATCCAGGCGATCGCCGACCGCCAGACCCAGATGCTTCCGGACAGCGCACAGGATCAGGCGCGCATTGCCTTCATGCTCGGTTTCGCCGATTGGGACGCTTTCCACGAGAAACTGATGTTCTGGCGCGGCCGGGTGGCCTGGCATTTCGCCCAGGTGATCGCCGATCCCGACGAAGAAGAGGGCGCCGAAAACGAAGTGGTGGTCGGCGGTGAATGGCTGCCACTTTGGGAAGAGGCGCAGGACGAAGAAGCAGCCTGCCGTCAGTTGCAGGAAGCCGGTTTTGCCGATGCGAGCAAAGCCCTGAAAGCCTTGGCCGGGTTGCGCAGCAGTCCGCAATTGCGTGCGATGCAGCGTTTGGGACGAGAGCGACTCGATGCGTTCATTCCGCGTCTGCTCGCACAGGCGGTGGAGCATGACAATCCGGATCTGGTGCTTGAACGGGTGCTGCCGTTGGTCGAGGCGGTGGCTCGGCGTTCGGCTTATCTGGTGCTGCTGACCGAGAACCCCGGTGCCCTGCGGCGTTTGTTGACGCTGTGCGCGGCGAGTCCCTGGATCGCTGAACAGATCACCCGCTTCCCGCTGTTGCTCGACGAGTTGCTGAATGAGGGCCGCCTGTTCAAGCCACCCTTGGCGCCGGAGCTGGCCGCCGAGTTGCGCGAACGGCTGACGCGGATTCCCGAAGACGACCTCGAGCAGCAGATGGAAGCCCTGCGCCATTTCAAACTGGCGCACCGCTTGCGCGTCGCCGCCTCGGAAATCGCCGGCAGCCTGCCGCTGATGAAAGTCAGCGATTACCTGACCTGGCTGGCTGAAGCGATTCTCGAACAGGTACTGGCTCTGGCCTGGCGCCAGACGGTGGCCAAATACGGCACGCCGCTGCGCACCGACGGCACCCCGTGCGACCCCGGCTTCATTATTGTCGGTTATGGCAAGGTCGGCGGTCTGGAGCTGGGGCATGGTTCGGATCTGGATCTGGTGTTCATTCACGACGGCGATCCGCAGGCGGAAACCGACGGACCGAAGTCGATTGACGGTGCGCAATTCTTCACGCGGTTGGGGCAGCGGATCATCCATCTGCTGACGGCGCAGACCAACTCCGGCCAGCTTTATGAGGTCGACATGCGGCTGCGGCCCTCCGGTGCGGCGGGGTTGCTGGTCAGCTCGCTCGGCGCTTTCGCGCGCTATCAGGAAAATGAAGCCTGGACCTGGGAACATCAGGCCTTGGTGCGGGCGCGGGTGCTGGTCGGTAGTCAGGATGTCGGTCAGGCGTTTGAGAAAGTCCGCGCGCAGGTATTGGGCAAGGTCCGTGATCTGGCGAAGCTGCAGCAGGAGGTCAGCGAGATGCGCGCGAAGATGCGCGACAACCTCGGCACCAGGAGCACCGCGGCCGGCACGGCGGCCAATGCCTTCGAGGCCACAGCCTCGTTCGACCTCAAGCAGGACGCCGGAGGTATCGTCGATATTGAATTTATGGTGCAATACGCGGCTCTGGCGTGGTCGCAAAGCCACCCGCCGCTGCTGCGCTGGACCGATAACATCCGCATTCTGGAAGAGCTGGAACACGCAGGGCTGATGCCTGCCGAAGATGCCAGCCTGCTGCGCGAGGCCTATAAAGCCTACCGCTCGGCCGCGCACCGGCAGGCCTTGCAAAAGGACGCCGGGGTGATCCCGGGCGACCAGTTTGTCGAAGAGCGCCGACAGGTCATGCGAATCTGGCGTGAGTTGGGGCTAAGCTGATCCACAGATGTATGGATGAATGCAAAACCCTGTAGGCCTTCGCCTGCTCGCGATAGCGGAGTATCAGACGACATCATTGTGGAATGTAACGACCCCATCGCGAGCAGCGCCGCTCCCTCAGTGATTCTCGAGGCGGGGAGGCGTAATTGCCTCCCCGGTTCGTTTTTGGAAAGCACATGAATATTTTGATCGTTGGGCCCAGTTGGGTCGGTGACATGGTGATGGCGCAGACACTGTTTCAGTGTCTCAGGCAGCGCCACCCGCAATGCGCAATCGACGTGCTGGCGCCCGAGTGGAGCCGGCCGATCCTTGAGCGCATGCCCGAAGTGCGCAAGGCCTTGAGTTTTCCGCTCGGCCACGGCGCGCTGGAACTGGCGACGCGTCGGCGCATCGGCAAATCCCTCGCCGGGCAGTACGATCAGGCGATCCTGTTGCCCAACTCGTTGAAGTCGGCGCTGGTGCCGTTTTTTGCCGGCATTCCCAAGCGCACCGGCTGGCGCGGCGAGTTTCGTTACGGCCTGCTCAACGACGTGCGCACGCTGGATAAAGAACGTTATCCGCTGATGATCGAGCGCTTCATGGCCCTGGCCTACGAGCCGAACGCTGAATTGCCGAAACCCTACCCGCGGCCGAGCCTGCAAATCGATCCGCAGACCCGCGAAGCGGCGCTGGCCAAGTTCGGCCTGAGCCTCGACCGCCCGGTGTTGGCCCTGTGCCCCGGCGCCGAGTTCGGCGAATCCAAGCGCTGGCCGTCCGAGCACTACGCCAAGGTCGCCGAAGCGCGCATTCGCGAAGGCTGGCAAGTGTGGCTGTTCGGCTCGAAAAACGATCACGCGGTCGGCGAAGACATCCGCGCGCGTTTGATTCCGGGCCTGCGCGAGGAATCGGTGAATCTCAGTGGTGGTACTTCGCTGGCCGAAGCCATCGACCTGCTGTCGTGTGCCGACTCGGTGGTGTCCAACGACTCCGGCCTGATGCACGTCGCCGCTGCGTTGAACCGCCCGCTGGTCGCCGTCTACGGTTCGACTTCGCCGGGCTTCACCCCGCCGCTGGCCGAGCAGGTCGAAGTGGTGCGCCTGGGCATCGAATGCAGCCCGTGCTTCGACCGTACGTGCCGATTCGGCCATTACAACTGCCTGCGCCAATTGATGCCGGACGCCGTCAACGACGCCTTGCACAAGTTGCACGGCTCCGTGGTCGAGGTTCATTAAGTTGCGGGTACTGTTGATCAAGACTTCATCGCTGGGCGACGTGATTCACGCGTTGCCGGCGCTGACCGACGCGGCCCGGGCGATCCCCGGAATCAAGTTCGACTGGGTGGTGGAGGAAGGCTTCGCCGAGATTCCGACCTGGCACCCGGCGGTCGGCAAAGTGATCCCGGTGGCGATCCGCCGCTGGCGCAAGAATCTGTGGAAGACCCTCACCAGCGGCGAATGGAAGCGCTTCAAGCAAAGCGTGCGCGCCAATAAATACGATCTGGTGATCGACGCTCAAGGCCTGCTGAAAAGTGCCTGGCTGACCCGCTACGTCAAAGCCCCGGTCGCCGGCCTCGATAAAACCTCGGCCCGTGAGCCGCTGGCGGCGCGTTTCTATGATCGCAAACTGGCCGTGGCCCGTGGGCAGCACGCCGTCGAGCGGGTACGGCAACTGTTCGCCATCGCGCTGGGCTATGACCTGCCCAAAGGCCTGGGCGATTATGGCCTCAACGTCGAGCGCCTGGTCGAGCTGCCGCGCAAGAACGCTTTCGTGGTGTTCCTGCATGGCACCACTTGGGACACCAAGCACTGGCCGGAAATCTACTGGCGCGAGCTGACCGAACGGGTCGGCTACCTTGGCGTCGGCGTGAAGCTGCCGTGGGGCAATGAGCAGGAAAAAGCGCGAGCCGAAAGAATCGCCGCTGGCTTCAAACATGCCGAAGTGCTGCCAAAGCTGAATCTGGCCGGCGTCGGCAAAGTCCTTGCCGGCGCGCAAGCCTGCGTCGCAGTGGACACCGGCCTCGGTCATCTGGCCGCGGCGCTGGACGTGCCGACCCTCTCGCTGTTCGGCCCGACCAACCCGGGCCTGACCGGCGCTTACGGCAAACTGCAGATTCACCTGGCCAGCGATTTTCCGTGCGCGCCGTGCATGCAGAAGAAATGTACCTATCAACCGACCGCGCAGGATGCCCGTCAGTTTGACCTCAAGCGTGAACAGCCACTGTGCTTCACGCGTGTAAACCCCGAGCGTGTCGCCAGCCGACTGAGCACGTTGTTAATGGCTGAGGAGCTGCGCTGATGCAATTGGCATTCGTCCTGTACAAATATTTCCCGTTCGGTGGCTTGCAGCGCGACTTCATGCGCATCGCCCTCGAATGCCAGCAGCGCGGCCATCAGATCCGCGTCTACACGCTGATCTGGGAAGGCGACGTGCCGCCGGGCTTCGAAGTGCTGGTAGCGCCGGTCAAGGCATTGTTCAACCATCGCCGCAACGAAAAGCTCAGTGCGTGGATGCAAGCAGATCTTGCCAGGCGTCCGGTCGACAGGCTGATCGGCTTCAACAAGATGCCCGGACTCGACGTCTACTACGCGGCCGACGGCTGCTTCGAAGACAAAGCACAGAATCTGCGCAACTCGCTGTACCGGCGTTGGGGCCGTTACCGCCACTTCGCCGAGTACGAGCGCGCCGTGTTCGCGAAAGACGCGAAAACCGAAGTGCTGATGATTTCCGAAGTGCAGCAGCCGCTGTTCATCAAGCATTACGACACCCCGCTCGAACGCTTCCATCTGCTGCCGCCGGGCATTGCCCAGGACCGTCGACGCCCGGCGAATGCCGATGAAATTCGCGCCGGTTTCCGTGCTGAATTCAATCTCGGGGACGACGAGCTGCTGCTGGTGCAGATCGGTTCCGGCTTCAAGACCAAAGGCGTCGATCGCAGCCTCAAGGCGCTCGCCGCGCTACCCGCGGAACTGAAGAAACGCACCCGGCTGTTTGTAATCGGCCAGGATGACCCCAAGTTATTCCAGATGCAGAGCGCGACGTTGGGCCTTGGCGACAACGTGACGTTCCTCAAGGGCCGCAGCGATATCCCGCGTTTTCTGCTCGGCGCCGACCTGTTGATCCACCCTGCGTACAACGAGAACACCGGCACTGTGCTGCTTGAAGCGCTGGTCGCCGGCCTGCCGGTACTGGTCAGCGCGGTCTGCGGTTATGCCCATTACATCGCCGAGGCCGACGCCGGGCGAGTACTGGACGAACCCTTCGAGCAGACGCAGTTGACGCAATACCTGACTGACATGTTGAGCGACGACGCTGCACGGGCGGCCTGGAGCCGCAATGGTCTGGCCTTCGCCGAGACGGCCGACCTTTACAGCATGCCGCAGCACGCGGCCGATGTGATTCTGGCGGAGCACGCTTAATGAAGTTGATGCTGGCTGAACCGTTCAAAAGCCTTTGGGCCGGACGCGATCCGTTCGCCGAAGTCGAAGGCTTGCAGGGCGAGGTATACCGCGAGCTGGAAGCGCGCCGGACACTGCGCACGGAAGTCGATGGCCACGGATTTTTCGTGAAGATCCACCGTGGCATCGGCTGGGGCGAAATCTTCAAGAACCTGCTGACGGCCAAGCTGCCGGTGCTCGGCGCGGGCCAGGAATGGCAGGCGATTCAGCGTCTGCAGGAAGTCGGCGTGCCGACCATGACCGCTGTCGCCTATGGCGAGAAGGGCAGCAACCCGGCGGATCAGCATTCGTTCATCGTTACCGAAGAACTGGCGCCGACCATCAGCCTGGAAGATTTCAGCATCGACTGGGTCAAGCAGCCGCCCGAGCCAAAACTCAAGCGCGCATTGATTGCCGAGGTCGCACGCATGACCGGCATGATGCACCGTGCCGGCGTCAATCACCGCGATTGCTACATCTGTCACTTCCTGCTGCACACCGATAAACCGGTGACGCCGGAAGATTTCAAGCTGTCGGTGATCGATCTGCACCGCGCGCAGACCCGCACGGCGATTACCCAGCGCTGGCGCAACAAGGATCTGGCGGCGCTGTACTTTTCCGCGCTGGACATCGGCCTGACCCGCCGCGACAAGCTGCGTTTTCTCAAGGACTATTTCCAGCAGCCGCTGCGCCAGATCCTTGCCGAAGAAGCGCCGCTGCTGAACTGGTTGCAAGGCAAGGCCGACAAGCTCTACGCACGCAAACAGCGTTACGGGGATGCGCTCTGATGGCGGGGTGGATTCTGGAGCCGGCCTACAGCGACCTCGCCGAAGATTTCGGCAGTCTCGAAGCGGTGTTTGCCCTGCAAGGTGAGCGCCTGACCCGCGACCCGTTGTCCGAGGTGATTCGCGTGCAGCGCAACGGCGTCAATTACTACGTCAAACGCTACGTCGGCGCCGGTAAAGGCTTGCGCCGTTACCTCGGCAAGCCGCGGGTGAAGATGGAGTGGCAGAACCTCAAGCGCTTCGCCAAGTGGGGCATTCCCACTGCCGAAGTGGTCGCCTGGGGTCTTGAGCGACGCGGTGCAGCGTATGATCGCGGCGCGATGATCACCCGCGAACTGCCGCATACCGAAGACCTCTCTGCGCTTGCCGAACGCAAGGACCCGAAACTCAAGGATCGCGCCTGGGTCGACGGCATCAGTCAGCAACTGGCCGGTTATACCCGGACAATGCACGATCACCGTTTTACCCATAACGATCTGAAATGGCGCAACCTGTTGATTGACGATCAGGCGCACATCTTTCTGATCGACTGCCCCAATGGCGAGTTCTGGCGTGGCTTCTGGCTCAAGTATCGGATCACCAAGGATCTGGCCTGTCTCGACAAGCTCGCCAAATATCACCTGTCGAACACCCAGCGCCTGCGCTTTTACAAGCAGTATCGCCAGTGCGATCGGCTTGATAGCGCCGACAAGAAGCGGATTCGGCACGTGGTGAGATTTTTCGAGGGACGTGAATGACTGATTTTCTGGCCGAAGATGACCGCGCACTGCTGGCGCGTCATGGCCTGGACACTTTTGATGCGCTGTGGGCAAAAGAGCTTGAGGCCGTGGACGAACCCAATACCGCCGGCGGTGGCTGGAGCAGTGTGTTTCGTCTGAATCTGGAGGGGCAGGGGTATTACCTCAAGCGCCAGAGCAACTATCTGACGCGCACGCTGCATGCGCCGTTCGGCGAGCCCAGTTTTGCCCGCGAATTTCGCAACATCAGCCGCTATCGCAAGCTCGGCATACCGGCGCTGCAAGCGGCGTTTTTCGGTGAGCGCAAGGTCAACGGTGAGGTTCGCGCGATTCTGCTGACCCGCGCGCTGGACGGCTGGAACGATCTGGATTCGCTGTTGCAACGCTGGGCGCAACTCGACCGCGCGCAGCAGTCGGCGATCCTGCGTGCCTGCGGGCAGCTGGCGCAGCGCCTGCATGGTGTGCGTCAGGTGCACGGTTGTTTTTATCCCAAGCATATTTTCTTGCGGGCCGTGGGTGACGAATACCAGGCGCAATTGATCGATCTGGAAAAGACCCGGCCGTTGCTGTTTGGCGTGCGCGACCGCATCAAGGATCTGGAGCCGCTGCAGCGCCGTGCGCCGCAGTGGACCGAGGCGCAACTGCGCGAGTTGCTGGCCGCTTATCTGGATCAGCCTGGCGACAGCTCGCTGGTCGACAGCTGGCTTGCCCGGCTGACCGCGCGTCGCACGCACAAGGAGACGCGCTGATGCGATTGTCCGAACTGGCCAATGTAGGGCGTACCCCGGCGCTGCCGCTGACAGTAACGCTGGCCGATGCCGCCGGCAGTGCCGACTTGCAACTGTTGAGTCTGCTGCGGGTATTGCCGGGGCAGCGTTATGTGGGCGCCGGCGTCTGGCGCGGCCGGCCGGTGCTGGCCAAACTGCTGGTTGGCAGCAAGGCCGCGCGGCATTTTCAGCGTGAGCTGCAAGGCGTGCGTCTGCTGGCTGAGCAAGGCATGACCACACCGCTGCTGCTGGCCGATGGGTTGACCAGTGGCGAGGGCGGCTGGCTGCTCTTCGAGTTTCTTGAAAACGCTGAAAGCCTTGGCGACGCCTGGGCGCAAGTCGAGTCCCTGCCGGTTTTAGCTGACGAGCAGTCCGCGGTGCTGGCCGAGGCGCTGGGCGCGATTGGCCAATTGCACGGCAAAGGCCTCTGGCAGGAAGACCTGCACCTGGACAATCTGCTGCGCCATGGCGGCCAGTTGTACTTGATCGACGGCGCCGGTATTCGCGCGGAAACCGCCGGGCAACCGTTGTCGCGGCAAAAGGTTCTGGAAAACCTCGGGGTGTTTTTCGCCCAGTTGCCCAAGACGCTTGAACCGTTCACCGAAGAGTTGCTGGTGTATTACCTGCTGAGCAACAGCGAGCACGCGTTGCCGCTGGAAGCCTTGCAGAAACAGATCGACAAAGTGCGCCGTTGGCGACTGAAGGACTTCCTGCTCAAGGTCGGCCGCGAATGTACGCTGTTCAGCGTACGGCGCGGCGCATTCGGCCTGCGGGCGATCCGCCGCGAAGAAGAAGCGGCGATGGTGCCGGTGCTGGAGCAGGCCGATGCATTGCTTGATCAGGGGCATCTCTACAAGACCGGCGGCGCGGCGAGCGTCGGCAAGGTTCAGGTGGGCGAGCGCACGCTGGTGATCAAGCGCTATAACATCAAGGGATTCGCGCACTGGCTCAAGCGCTTCTGGCGGCCGAGCCGTGCGTGGCACTCATGGCGCGAAGGCAATCGCCTGGCGTTTCTCGGGATCGCCACACCCAAACCACTGGCCGTGCTGGAAAAACGTTTTCTTTGGCTGCGCGGTCGCGCCTGTCTGGTGACCGAGTTCCTGCCGGGACCGGACATCATCGAGCGCTTTGCGCCTTATGTCGAAAGTGGCGAAGCCCCCGAGGCGGAACTGCAGGCACTGGATCTGCTGTTCGCGCAATTGATCAGCGAGCGCATCAGTCACGGTGATTTCAAGGGCCACAACGTATTCTGGCAGGAGGATCGCTGGGCATTGATCGATCTGGACTCGATGTGCCAGCACGGCTCTGTCGGCAGTTTCGCGCAGGCTTACGTCCGTGACCGCGCGCGATTCATGCGTAACTGGCCGCAAGGCAGTGCATTGTATCGGGTCATCGATCAGCGGTTACCGAATGAGGTGGCCGATTCATCCTCGGCCAATCGCACAGGGTAATTCCCCTCTCGTTTACGCTATAATCCCGCGCTTTAGCTGTCTCTCGCCTGTGCGGGGATACATCAATTTTTCAAGGCGCATCGCGCCTGTACGCAGACTTAAGAGGCTAGACCCCTGTGGCATTGACGATTCTTGGCCTGTCCGGCGCCCTTAGCCATGACCCTTCAGCAGCCTTGTACATCGACGGCAAGCTGGTGGCGGCGGCTGAGGAAGAGCGCTTCGTACGCGATAAGCATGCAAAGAACCGCATGCCCTACGAGTCGGCGAAGTTCTGTCTGGAACAGGCCGGCATCAAGCCGTCCGATGTTGACGTGGTCGCGATCCCGTTTGCCCCGATCAGCCTCTTCGGCAAGGCCCGCTGGCACTACGCCAAGCGCTACTGGTACGCCCCGGATCGCGCCCTCGATGCGATCCTGATGGGCAACCGCCGCTACAAGCGCTACCGCAACAAGATCGTCTGGTGCCTTGAACAACTGGGTTTCGATCCGAAAAAGATCAAGATCGAGCCGGTCGAGCATCATCTGGCCCACGCCTCCAGCGCTTACCACTGCTCCGGTTTCAAGGAAAAAACCGCGATTCTCGGGATCGATGGCAAGGGCGAGTACGCCACGACTTTCTTCGGCTATGGCGAAAACGGCAAGATCCACAAGATCAAGGAATTCTTCGATCCGGACTCCCTCGGCGGTCTGTACGGGGCAATCACCGAGTTCCTCGGCTTCGAAATGCTCGACGGCGAATTCAAGGTCATGGGCATGGCGCCCTACGGTGATGCCAGCAAGTACGACTTTTCACGTCTGGCCTCGTTCGAGAACGGCGAGCTGGTGATCAACACCGACTACGCCAACGTGATCGGCCTGCGTCGCTACAAGGAGAAGGGCAAAGGCTTTTACTTCTCACCGAAGCTGATCGAATGGCTGGGCCCGAAGCGCGAAGGTGATATCGCTGACGAGCCTTACATCCATTACGCCGCGAGCATGCAAGCGCTGTTCGAGAAGCTGGCGTTGCAGATGATCGACCACTATCTGGGCGACGTGCTCAAGGAAACCGGCAAGCTGGCGTTCGCCGGTGGCTGTGCGTTGAACGTCAAGCTGAACCAGAAAATCATCGCCCGCGACGACATCAAGGAGCTGTTCGTGCAGCCTGCCTCCGGCGATGCCGGCACCGCAGTGGGCGCCGCCGCCTACGTGTCGCATGCCCGTGGCGTACCGGTGGAGAAGATGGAACACGTCTATCTCGGTCCGTCCTACAGCAACGAAGACGTGATCGCCGCGTGCGCCCGTCACGCCAACAAGCCGGCCTGGCGCAAGCTCGACAACATGCCGGAGCAGATCGCCAGAATCATGGTCGACGGCAACCCGGTCGCCTGGTTTCAGGGGCGCATGGAGTTCGGCCCGCGTGCCTTGGGTGGTCGTTCGATCATCGGTTGCCCGAGCGTCGCCGGCGTGGCCGACCGGATCAACCACCAGATCAAGTTCCGCGAGCGCTGGAGGCCTTTCTGCCCGTCGATGCTCGACACCGTTGCGCCGCAGATGATCAAGATCGATCATCCGGCACCGTTCATGACGTTCACCTTCGAAGTCGCTGAAGAGTGGAAAACCCGCGTACCGGAAGTTGTCCACGAAGACGGCACTTCTCGCGCCCAGGTACTCAAACGCGAATACAACCCGCGCTACTACGACATGATGAAGGCGCTGGAAAACCTCACCGGCAACGGTGTATCGCTGAACACCTCGCTCAATCGTCGTGGCGAGCCGATGATCTGTTCGCCGACCGATGCGCTGAACATGTTTTTCGGTTCGGATCTGGAATACCTGATCATGGAAGATATTCTGGTCGTGAAAGAGGGTGTGAAAGGATACGAACTTGACTGAGACACTGATCAGCGTCGTCATTCCGGTCTACAACTACGCGCGAACGCTTTCACGTGCAGTGGAGTCGGTGTTGGCGCAGCTGGACGAGGCGGTGGCGGATTTACTGGTCATTGACGATGGGTCGACGGACGACACGCCTCAGGTCGTCGAACAGCTCTTGCTCAAGCATGGCGGGCGCTTTCGTGCGCTGCGCAAAAGCAATGGTGGATTGTCCTCGGTGCGCAATCTTGGCATCGAGGAAACCACCGGGCAGTTTCTGGTGTTTCTCGATTCCGATGATGAGATGGCGCCCGGCGCATTGGCGGCGCTGTCGCAACACATCACCGGTAACCCGCAAAGCCGGATGGTGATCGGGTCGCATTGGTCAGTGTTCGCTGATGGCAAGCGTAGCTTGCAGGCCGTCAGGCCACTGCCGGCGGCGCCGCGACAGCGGTTGCAGGGTTACTTGCTGGACAAGACCGTGTCTATTTCAAATGGCGCGTGTGCGATGCATCGCAGCGTTTTCGGCCCGGGCAATTATCCTGAGCATCTGCGCAACGTTGAAGACTTGCCGGTATTTGCCCAGGTTCTGGCGCGTTTTCCATGCAGCGTCGTGAACGAACCGTTGGCGCTCATTCACAAGCATGCGGACAGCATGCGCCATGATTTGCGCCAAAGCCTTGCGGCCGGCACCGATCAGGTGGTCAACGAAGTGTTCTCCCGCCGGCGCATGCCTGAACAGATGCAGGATTTGCGTCAGGCATTTCTGGCACAGCGTTGTCTGTCCTTGTTTCGCGATTGCTACTCGCACGGCGAATACCAATTGGCCAAGGACTTCTATTTAAAGGCCTTGCGTGCTGACTGGCGCACGATCAAGCGTTGGTCCTACGCGCGAAAGGCATTGCGATCATTATTTCGGTAAATCGCAGGGAAGAGTGTGTACCTGATTATGGATGAGGTGGCTGGGTGAGGGTTGTGAGCATGAAGATTGGGGCTCAAGTCTCCCGGATCATCGATGGATATCCTGTAGGGCTGGCATTCTTTGGCAGTGTGCTGTTATCGCTGATCGCTGTGTTGGGCACGGCGACGGTGGGGCGTGATGCCGCGCTGTACATCGATATTGCACAACAGGTCACCGAGCTCGGGCCCAATGTGGCGTGGGCTACGTTCGACTGGCCGTGGTTTTCGTTATTGCTCGCCGCCACGCACAGTGTTTTGCGTTTGCCGCTGGAACTGAGTGCATATCTCTGGTGCGGTCTGTTTTTCGCCGGTACCAGCGCGTTGATGGTCGATTGCGTGCGCCAGCGTTCGCCTGATCTGGCGCGGTGGGCCTGCCTTGTCGTGCTGGCGATGCCGGCGGTCAACGCCTTTCGAAACGACATCATCCGCGAATGCGGCTTCTGGTTTTTCTGCACCTTGACGCTCTGGCTCGCGTCGCGCTGGCAATCGCGCGGCGGTTGGCTGTGGGCGGCCGCCATTCATCTGGCGATTGCTGCTGCAGCGCTGTTTCGCCTTGAGGCGCTGCTGCTGGTGCCGGCTCTGGCACTCTGGCAACTGCCCAATCTGTGGACGCCGAACCGTCGCATGCAATTCGTGCAGTTCTCGATTCTGCCGATGGCAGGCCTGCTGTTGGTGGTCGTAACGGGTGTGTTGATGTCGGCGCGGGTCGTGCTTTATCTGGACATGATCGAGCCTCGCGGAGTGTTCGCCTCGTTTCAGATGTTGTGCGATCAGTTCGGCAATTCGCTGATCAACAAATACTCCCGGGACGAAGCTGGCCGTATCATCTTTTTTGGCATCCTGGCGACGATGACTATCTCGTTCGTCAAGTTGATGGGGCCGTTCGCTGTGCCGTTCGTACTGCGCCGCAATTGGGGCGTGCTCGGCACTTACTGGCGCGATTACCGCCCGTTCGCCTGGGCGGCGTTGTTGTATGTGGTGGTGCTGGTGCTGTTTTTCATCAAGCAGCAGTTCATGAACGCCCGCTACTTGAGCTTCCTCAACCTGTTGTTCGTGCCGGTGATGGCGATGGGGCTGGCGGCGTTCGTTCGCCAGTTTCCGCGGCTGGGCAAGGCTCTGGTGGTTCTGGGCTTGCTGATGATGCTGGCGAACGTGGTGTCTACCGGGGCCGGCAAAACGCATTACGTTGCCGCTGGGCGCTGGGCCTCAAGCCACATCGAGCGCGGCGTGCCGACCTACTTCGAAGACGGCCGGATCAGTTATTACGCCGGTCGCGGTTATGTGCTACCCAGCCTGACCCGCGAAGAAGCGATGTCGCCGACGCATGCAGCAAAATTCCGCTATTTCGTGATCGAGGCGAAGGGTGATGAGCCGTGGCTGAAGGAGTGGCTGGCGGCGCATCGGATGTGCGTGCTCGAACACTTCGAGAATCGCAAGGGTGCTGCGATCGTGGTCATCGGACGCTGAGGCTTACACCAGCAACGGCCGCAGGCGCGAGATCAGTGGCGCCTGGCGGTTGCTCGGCAGCGCCTGGCGGTAGCCTTCGATAAAACTGTCGCCGGCATCGTCGCCGAGCAACCAATGACGGTCTTCCTTATAGCGCAGCAAGTGCGCGAAGTTGCGCAGGCGTTTGCTGTCACTCAGGGCTCGTTTTTGGCAGCGCAGATCGGCGATGTCGATCAGGCCCAGTTGGTTGTCCGGGGTCAGCACCACATTGCCGAAGTGCAGCGATCGGAAATACACGCCTTTTTCATGCAGCAGGGCGAAGTAGCTGCCCAACTGCTTTCTCAGTGAATCGCCATCCTCGGCAGAGCCTTGTAGCTGGCGCACCGTGCTGCCTTCCAGTGGACTGTAGTAAACACCGTCGCGCTCGATACTCGGGATGCGATAGACCGCGATGACTTGCGGGCAAAGAATGCCGCGTTGCTGAAGCGCCCGGGTGTTGTTGGCAAAGCGCTGCGCGTAGGGGAAGAACAGCGCCGAGCTGAGCAAGCGCTTGCGACGGAACAGTTTGAGCATGCGGCCGTCGGCCAGCCTCAGCACCTTGTCGCCGGAACCGTCGGCCTCCAGAACCTGTGCACCTTTGCGCAGTGCCTCGTAAGTGCTGTGGTCAATCGATTGCATAGCGGGCTCCCCATCGTTAGCGGCGTATCTTAACCGACTTGGTCAAAGGCTGGCGCGCCGTCATGTTTATCGGGGAAAAAAGGCCTGTGATATCATCCCCGCCTCACTGAATTGTGCGGATCACCATGAGCAGTCCTGAACCGAAAGCCCAGTCAACGCTGGCGATCTACTTCCGCCTTTTGGCTTACGTGCGGCCCTATGCCGGTCTCTTTCTCCTCAGCATCGTCGGGTTTCTGATTTTCGCATCGACCCAGCCGATGCTCGCCTACATCCTCAAGTACTTCGTCGACGGGCTGGCCAATCCTGAAGCCAGCCTGTTCCCGGGCAACCCTTATCTGGGCGATTTGCAATTGCTGCAAACCGTGCCGCTGATGATTGTGTTCATCGCCCTGTTGCAGGGCGTGGGTTCGTATCTGGGTAACTTCTTTCTCGCCCGGGTTTCTCTGGGACTGGTGCATGACCTGCGGGTGGTGCTGTTCAACAAACTGCTGGAGTTGCCCAACCGCTTCTTCGACAAGAACAACTCCGGTCATCTGATTTCGCGCATCACCTTCAACGTGACCATGGTCACCGGCGCGGCAACGGACGCGATCAAAGTGGTCATCCGCGAAGGCATGACCGTGATCTTTCTGTTCTGCACGTTGTTGTGGATGAACTGGAAGCTCACCCTGGTGATGGTGGCGATCCTGCCAGTCATCGGCATCATGGTGAACAGCACCAGCAAGAAATTCCGCAAGCAGAGCAAGAAGATCCAGGTGTCGATGGGCAACGTCACGCATGTGGCCTCCGAGACCATCCATGGTTATCGCGTCGTGCGCAGCTTTGGCGGTGAAAGCTATGAGAAGCAACGCTTTCGCGATGCCAGCCAGAGCAATACCGACAAGCAACTGACGATGACCAAGACCGGCGCGGTGTACACGCCGATGCTGCAATTGGTCACGTACAGCGCCATGGCCGTAGTCATGTTCCTCGTGCTTTACCTTCGCGGCGATGCCTCGCCTGGCGATCTGGTGGCCTACATCACCATGGCGGGCCTGTTGCCCAAGCCGATCCGGCAGTTGTCGGAAGTCAGTTCGACGATTCAGAAAGGCGTGGCCGGTGCCGAGAGCATTTTCGAGCAACTGGATGAGCCGGCCGAGGTGGATCAGGGCACCGTCGAGCGCGATCGTCTCGAAGGACGCCTGGAAGTGCGCAACCTCAGCTTCCAGTACCCGGACACCGACAAGCCGGTGCTCAACGACATCAGCTTCAGCGTCGAGCCGGGGCAGATGGTTGCGCTGGTCGGGCGTTCGGGCAGCGGCAAGTCGACTCTCGCCGGGTTGATTCCGCGCTTCTACCAGCACGAGCACGGGCAGATTCTGCTCGATGGTGTCGAAGTCCAGGACTTCACCCTGCGCAGCCTGCGCCGCCAGATCGCCTTGGTGACCCAGGCCGTGACGCTGTTCAACGATACGGTCACCAACAACATCGCTTACGGCGACCTCGCCGGTGCGCCGCTGGATGAAGTCAAGCGCGCGGCTCGCGAGGCCTACGCCGACGAGTTCATCGCCAAGATGCCTCAGGGTTACGAAACCATGGTCGGTGAAAACGGCGTGCTGTTGTCCGGCGGTCAGCGTCAACGCATCGCCATCGCCCGCGCCTTGCTCAAGGATGCGCCGTTGCTGATTCTCGATGAGGCCACTTCGGCCCTCGATACCGAATCGGAGCGGCACATTCAGGCGGCGCTGGATCACGTTGTGCAAAACCGTACCACGCTGGTCATCGCGCACCGCTTGAGCACCATCGAAAAAGCCGACCTGATTCTGGTCATGGACGAAGGGCGGATCGTCGAGCGTGGCACCCATGTGCAGTTGCTCGAGCAGAACGGCTATTACGCTCGTCTGCATGCCAAGGAATTCGAAGAAGGTGACGAACCTCAGCCGACCCACGCGACCAACGTATGCTGACGGTGTTTCGCAGCTTTCGTGAGCGTGGCTGGACCGAGATCGACCGCGACAGCTATGCCCGGGCCTGGCAGCGCTTCGGCGGCAGTTTCGCGACGCATCCCGACGTGGTCGAGCGCTTGTCGAGCTTCGTGGATATCGAGTTGCGCTATCTGGGCTGGCTGGTCGGCGGCGAAATCGTCGCCGCCGTGCCGTGCTGGGGCCGGCACGTGGCGCTGTCCAAGGAAGTGCTCAAGCGCGAGGGCAAGCGCGGCTTGCTCGACATGGGCAATGCGGAAATCATTCTGCCGATTGCTGCTGAGGCGGTTGTGCCGGTGCGCCAGCGCATGGCTTACGTGTCGCAGCTCAATGCCACGCAGATCAGCACGTTGAAACCGCAGCCTGAAGGCTTGGCCCTGGCCCGATTGCCGGAAGAGTATTCGAAGAAATTCCGCTACAACCAGCGCCGCGAGCAGCGTCTGCTGGAAGAGGCGGGCGGGTCGCTGGTGCCGATGTCCGACTTTACCGCGCAGGAGCAGGCCGCCGCTTACGGCGATCTGTTTCAGCGCCGCTGGGGTTTTGAAGTGCCGGGCAAGGCCGGGCTGGTCGAAGTGTTCAGCTTGTTGCGCGAGTTCATGACCGGCTCGGTGGCGATGCTCGATTCGGCACCGGTGGCCATTCAGGTGTTGTATCGCGTCGAGGCCCCACGGTGGGTTTCGCTGGAGTACATCAACGGTGGCGTCGATCCGCAAAGCCGCGAATTCAGCCCCGGCAGCGTGCTGAGTTTCGTCAACACCCAGCAGGCGTGGGCGGATGCCCAGGCGCTGGGCAAGCCGCTGCGTTATTCGTTCGGCCGTGCCGACCGGGAATACAAGGATCGCTGGTGCCACACGGTGCCGGTCTACAAGGTCTGAATCGATGAGCGCACGCAAGCAGCAACTCCTCAAGGCCCACCGGCGCAACAAGCGCCTGTTCCTGATCGGCTTTTTGCTGGCGCTGTTGCTGATCGGGGTTCTGGTCAAATGGTGGCTGGTGCCGCTGTTGCTGGTGCTGGCGTGGATCGCTCATGAGGCGTGGTTCGCCGATCATCTGTTCTATCGGCCGTCTGACGACTATCAATACAACTTCCCCCCACAGACCGCGCGGCAAACCGTGAGCGTCGACGGCGGTTTGGTGCGCCTGAGCGAGCCGTTGGCACCGGGCGAGACGCTGGTGCTGGAACTGGAGCTGAAGTCGACCTCGCTGGGGCGCTGGCTCGACCCATATGTTCAGGTCGGTGATGACCGTCAGGAATTCGAGCGCGGAGTGCGTGGTCGGCGCTTCCTCAATCTGTCCGGGCAGGAGATGGCCTTGGCGCAAGGTTCGCTGACCCTGCGCGGCCACCATTGCGTGCCAGCGAACACGGGTGTGCTGTGGATCATGGCCAACCCCGATTTCAGCCAGCAACGGGTAATGGTCATCGCGCCGCATGCCGATGACGCCGAGCTGGCAGCGTTTGGCCTTTACAGCCGTTGCGATGACGTCAGCATCGTCACGTTGACCCAAGGCGAAATCGAGGCCGAGGATTATCAACGGCTGGGGCTCGATCAAGCCGCAGCGGCGCGTCTGAAGGGGCGTTTGCGCAGCTGGGACAGCCTGGTGATTCCGCTCTGGGGCGGCGTGCCCGCAGAGCGCTGCGTGCAACTGGGTTATTACTGTCTGCAACTGCCGGCGATGGCCGCAGCGCCAACGACAGCGTTCGGCTCGCGCGAATCGCAGGAAAGCGACGTGCGCAGTGTGCGGCGGCACAATCCGTTGCGCCTGCCCGCCGATAGCGACGGTCAGCCGACCTGGGAGAATCTGCTCGGCGATCTGACTGCGCTGCTTGAGCACTATCGACCCGAAGTGCTGGTGACACCGCATCCCGAACTCGATCCGCACAGTGATCATGTCGCGTCGACGCAAGCGTTGCTCGAGGCGGTCAGCCGCAGTCAGTGGAAGCCAAACACGCTGCTGATGTACGCCAACCATCTGCACGACAACGATCGCTGGCCGATGGGCCCTGCAGGTTGCGGTATTGCGCTGCCGCCGGCCATCGAGCCATTGCCGGCCGATCGCTTGTGGAGCCCGCAGCTGTCGGCGCCGGTGCAACTGGACAAGGCCATGGCACTGGCCATGGAGCATGATCTGCAGGGCGCCGAGGTGTTCAAGCGCAAACTGCGCCGCTGGATCCAGCAGGGTCTGGCGGGCCGGCGCTGGCCTGTCACAGGCAGTAACGAGTTTTTCCGCAAGGCTGTGCGGCGTCATGAATTGTTCTGGGTGCGCGACCTTTCAGAATGAGGCGGACGGCGCTTTACCCTGTGGTAATATCGCGCCCCTGTTCATTTTGTATGTGGGTTGCTCCATGAAGTTGTCCATGCCGCGTTTCGATCAAGCCCCGGTCTTGGTAGTCGGCGATGTCATGCTCGACCGCTACTGGCATGGCGGAACCTCACGGATTTCCCCTGAGGCGCCGGTGCCGGTGGTCAAGGTCGAGCAAATCGAAGACCGTCCAGGCGGTGCCGCCAACGTTGCCCTGAACATTGCCGCGCTGGGTGCGCCGGCCTCGCTGGTGGGTGTGACCGGCGACGACGAAGCCGCCGACAGCCTGAGCAACAGTCTCAAGGGGGCGGGCGTACGGGCATTGTTCCAGCGCATTGCGCACCAGCCGACCATCGTCAAGCTGCGGGTCATGAGCCGGCACCAGCAATTGCTGCGTATCGATTTCGAAGAGCCGTTCGCCACCGATGCTTTGGCCCTGGGCTCGCAGGTCGATGACTTGCTCGAAGGCATCAAGGTGCTGGTACTTTCCGATTACGGTAAAGGCGCGCTGAAAAATCATCAGGCGCTCATCCAGGCCGCCCGCGCGAAGAACATCCCGGTGCTGGCTGATCCGAAAGGCAAGGATTTTTCGATCTATCGTGGTGCCAGCCTGATCACTCCCAATCTCAGCGAATTCGAAGCCATTGTCGGCGGCTGCGCCGATGAGCATGAGCTGGTGAGCAAGGGCGCCACGCTGATGCACGACCTCGAACTCGGTGCGCTGCTGGTCACCCGCGGCGAGCACGGCATGACCCTGCTGCGCCCGGACCAACCGGCGCTGCACCTGCCAGCGCGAGCCCGCGAGGTATTCGACGTCACCGGTGCCGGTGACACGGTGATTTCCACTCTGGCCGCAGCGATTGCCGCCGGTGAAGACCTGCCCCATGCGGTCGCGCTGGCCAATCTGGCCGCCGGCATCGTGGTCGGCAAGCTCGGTACGGCCGCCATCAGTGCCCCGGAACTGCGTCGCGCGATCCAGCGTGAAGAGGGTTCCGAGCGCGGTGTATTGGGCCTTGAGCAATTGCTGCTGGCGGTGGCCGATGCCCGCGCGCACAACGAGACAATCGTTTTCACCAACGGCTGCTTCGACATTCTGCATGCCGGGCATGTGACCTATCTGGAGCAGGCGCGAGCGCAGGGCGATCGTTTGATCGTCGCGGTCAACGACGACGCCTCGGTCAGCCGCCTCAAGGGGCCAGGCCGGCCGATCAACAGCGTGGATCGGCGCATGGCGGTCCTTGCCGGGCTGGGTGCGGTGGACTGGGTGATCAGCTTCTCTGAAGGCACCCCGGAAAACCTGCTGCGCGAGGTCAAGCCGGACGTGTTGGTCAAAGGTGGCGATTACGGCATCGATCAGGTGGTCGGCGCCGATATCGTCAGCGCTTACGGCGGCACCGTGAAGGTGTTGGGACTGGTGGAAAACAGCTCGACGACTGCGATTGTCGAGAAGATCCGCAGTCGCTGACCCGATGAATCTTTACCGTTGTGTACTGCGTGTGAACGGATTTTGCCTTGGGGATCTCACCGTTTCCGTTGAAGTTGGCAGGTTTGAATCCGCTGCGCGTGCCTGCCAATGTCGCGTGGTCAATAACCTATGAAAGTCATGCTCCTGGTGATGGACGAACAGCGGGTCATTCTTGACCGGCTCTACGACATCGTGCAGCAGAACTGTGATGAATGTGTCATCCATCGTTTGACCAAACAGCAGCAGATGAACCTGGGGCCGTTTCTGGCCTCGGTGGAGTATCAGACCTTCGATCGTGTGGTGATTTTCTCCCGTGTCAAACGCCTGGCCCCGCAGTTGCGGGTGCTCAAGTGCATTCCGGGGCTGGTTTTCCTTGAACACGACGCCTATCAGAACTACATGCCGGCCAGTAAATACCGCGGTGTGTATTCGCGGTTGTACCGGCGGTTGCCGAGTTGCCGGGCGCTGGTCTCCGGGGCGGTGGTCGCACGCAAGATGCTCGCCGAGGGCATCGATACGGTGTTCGTCTCCAAGGGTTATGACGAGCAGATGCTGCACAACACCGACGTCGAGCGCGACATTCCCATCGGTTTTCTCGGCAGCCTGAAAAGCACCGAGTACGCCGAACGCAAGGCCATGCTCGAGTCGCTTTCACGGCGGACCGGAATGCTGGTGACCCGAACGAAGTCTGGTGAGGAATACCTGCAAACCCTCAACCGCATCCGCATTTTCGTCAGTGCCGACATCGGCATGAACGAGTTCATGATCAAGAACTTCGAGGCCATGGCCTGCGGCTGCGTGCTGCTGGCCTGGAGCCAGGGCGAAGAAGACCGCTTGCTCGGTTTCGAAGACATGCACAACACCGTGTTCTATCGCAGCGAAGAAGAAGCGGTGGAAAAGATCAAGCTGCTGCAGGGCGATCCCGAGCTGGCCGAGCGCATTGCCCGCAATGGCCAGGCGTTTGCCGAGAGCCGCTATTCGTTTGCCCGTGTCGGGCAAGCCCTGGCGGCAGAAATCCAGCGCGAAATGCGCCCATGGCAACCACCGTCGGCATTCACGCAATGGTGGGTGAAGGTGCGTTACGGAATGAAGGTGCCTGTCTGAAATGAAGGAGCAACCCATGGCGCTGGATGCGCTGCCTGGTGGCGATCAGGCGGTCTTCGAGGCATTGCCGGCAGAGCTGCGCGACTGCCTGGGTCGTGCGGCGCGGGTGGTGCTGATCGCCAATAACCCGGCCATCACCGCGGCGGATTTCCAGGCGCTGAACATCGGTGCCGATGACGTCGTGGTCAGCTTCAATACCTGCATCAAGGCAACGCTGCTCAACGAGCAAAGCGTCAATGTCTTCGTGCACGGTTACAACGCCCCGGACGCGTACTTTTTTGGACTGCCCTACGGGCCTCACGTACAGCACATGTTCGAAAGCTCGGGCGAACGCTGTTTCAGCATGCTGGTGGGCTGCGCTGCGCCGATGTGTCCGTTGCCGCGCGTGGCCATGTACTGGGACCGCATCCCGTTGCCGCCGCTGTGGCACTACCCGGTTGACCGTCCGGGCGGCAAACGCTATGTCGGGCCATCTACCGGGTTCAATACGCTGGTGCTGTTTGACTGGCTACGGGGCGAGGCCGGCTATGGCTATGAGTTGCTGACCCTGGGTTTTTCCAACGAGGCCGGGAAACTCTGGGGTGGGCACGCCTGGGACTACGAGCGCGACTGGCTGCGCCAATCGAATATCGTCGCCATAGCGCTGCAACCGCAGCGCTGGTGGCAAAAGCTGTTTCGACGAAAGTAAGCAACATCGTATCCGGATGCCGGCAGGCCCGAACGACTATCAAAAGGTGCTGTTGAGTGTTGAAAATCGCCGTGGCTTTTTTCGGAATCCCGAGAAATTCGCAGATCTGTTTTCCCTCCATTGAACAGAATGTCCTGGCGCAGTTGCCGGCAGGCAGCGAAGTGCAGTGCTTCTACCATCTGTACCAGGTTGATGAAGTGCAGAACGCGCGCTCCGGTGAAAAAGGCGCGCTGACGGCTGACAACTACCAGCCTTTCGAGGCGATGACCGGCACGCTGACGTCGACCGAAGGCGTGCTGGAACGCTGGAATTTTGAACGGGTCAAGTCGCTCGGTGACACCTGGGCCGATGACTATGCGTCGCTGCGCAATCTGATTTACCAGCTCAATTCGCTGCACACCGTGACCACAATGATCGAAGCCTTCGCGCCGGATTTCGTGGTGTACGTGCGCCCGGACAACTTCTTCCACACGGCATTGCCCGGCTACGTGTTCAATCACGCCCAGGCTCGGCGGCACCACGCCTACGTTCCTGACTGGCAGTGGTGGGGCGGGCTGAATGATCGATTCGCGGTATGCGGACGCGATACGTACGTTGCGTATGGCAAACGCATCGAGCGGATCTTTGACTTCTGCAAAGCCACCGGCAGAAAGCTGCACTCCGAACGCTTGCTCAAATACGCGCTGCAGCAGGCCGGGGCGAAAATCTGCACGCTGCCGACGCAGGCGTCACGGGTACGCATTACCGGCGCCTTCGCCGAAGAGTCGTTCTCGCCCAAGCGTGGCATGGGCAAGCGCGAGAACCGCTACTTCCATTTCTTCGCCACGCTGCGCACCTGGTTCGACCGCCGGCGTTGACTCATGACTTGGCCGGTTTCTTTTTGCCCAGGCCCACCAGCCGCAGCGCCTTGATGCTCAACTGCTTGAGCCCTGAACGCGGGGCTTTGGCCGGTTGCAGCCCTTGTTGCACCAGCCAGTCCTTCCAGCGAATCCGCTCCTCGCGCACCACCCAGCCTTGCTGAGTGGCAAAGCTCTCGGCCAGATAAAGCCCGCGGGTACTGGCCGGAACCAGCTTGTCGCGCTTGAGCGTGTACAACTCGGCCACTGGCGCGCCGTCCTTGAGCGGCATCAGGTAGAGGTCGGGGCGCTTGCGATCGAGGCGGGCCACCAGTTGATCACCTTCCAGCCGTTCATCGACGTGGAACAGGCTCAGAGACTTGGCTTCCTTGGGCACGTCCAGGCGCAAGTCGTAGATCAATTGCAGGGAAGCGGTCGGCAGGTGCACATAGGCCCGCGGTCGCTCGAGCAGTTGCAGGCTGGCGCAACGCACCGGACGTGCCGAGCCGGACAGCGGCGTCAGGCGAAACGGCAGGGCCTCGCGATAATGCAGAGCCGCCGAGTAAGGGGCTGGTAGCCAAGTGTCGTTGAAACGTCCGCCGAGCCAGCCTTCCGGCGTTTCCAGCAGACACTCCTCAGCAATTTCCTGGATGGCGGTGTGCAGCGGGATGTTCAGTTCGTGGGCCGGTACGTAACCGGAAATCAATTTCAGCACCACGTCGCCACGATCCTGCCGGCGTTGGCGCACCAGCACCCAATAATCGCGATTCTGCCAGTGCAGGGTCAGGCGCACCGAGACGCCAAGGTTGGCAAGTTCCAGCGAGAAGTGCTCGGCATCGGCCACGCTCACCGGTTTGCGTCGCTGCAGGGTCTGCGCGAAATTCAGCGGCATGCCGACGCTCTGGTAGCTCAGGCCTTCGGCAGTGGCTTCGACGAACAGCGGCAGGGTCTTGAAGTTGCTCGGGTTCTTGCGGATGAGCGTGCGCGGCATATCGGCTCCTGCTTAAGGCCGCGAAGCGGCGTCAGTGACCACGAAGGACTTGGGCAACGGTCGCAACGTTGTAGGCGAGGTGCAGCGGATTGATCGTGCCGACAATAGCACTGGCTACGCCAGCTTGCGCGAACAGCAACTCGAAACTGGCCCGCACCGGATCCACGCCCGGACTCAGACAGACGTGACCGCTGGCCAAGGCTTTTTTCACCAGAATGGCTTTGCCGTGGGCAGCAGCATAGTCAATGACTGCCTTCTCGTTTTGTTCGTTCAGATTGTAGGTGACCATGGCGCAGTCGCCTTGCTCGAGTGCCTTGAGACCGCCTTCGACGGTTTTGCCGGAAAAGCCGAAGCCGCGAATCTTGCCTTCGGCCTTGAGCGCCCCGAGCGTTGCGTAAACCTCTTCGTGCTCAAGAATCGCCAGGTCGTTACCATCGGAGTGCACCAGCACCAGATCGATAAAATCGGTTTCCAGACGTTGCAGGCTGCGCTCTACCGACATTCGCGTGTGCGCTGCGCTGAAATCGTGGCGCGACAAGCCGTCGGCAAACTCCTCGCCGACCTTGCTGACGATCACCCAGTCCTGGCGCTGGCCGCGCAGCAACGGGCCGAGGCGTTCTTCGCTGCGGCCATAGGCCGGGGCGGTGTCGATCAGGTTGATGCCCAGCTCGCGGGCCTGACGCAGCAGCATGCGTGCGGCATCGTCGTCGGGAATCTGAAAGCCGTTGGGGTATTTCACCCCTTGGTCGCGGCCGAGTTTGACCGTGCCCAGACCCAGCGGCGAAACCGTCAGGCCCAGGCTGCCCAGTGGGCGATGGAGATCATGCAAATTGGCGATGGTCATGGCAGCAGTTGCTCCCAGGCCGGAACGCCCAGCGGCGGTTTGGGCAGCAGCGGCAGCGGTTCGGTGACTTGCGGCGCAATACCGTCGCGTTCCAGTGCGGCGATGACCCGATCGGCAAAGTCCGGCGCCAGCGCCAGTTTGGTCGGCCAGCCGACCAGCAGACGCCCCTGTTCGGCGAGGAAGGCGTTGTCTGGCCGCGTCAGCCCGGTTTGCAGCGGCTCGGCGCGGTCGACGCGCAGGGTCGCCCATTGCGTGGTGCTGAGGTCGATCCACGGCAGCAGCTGAGCGATTTCCTTTTGCGCGGTGGCGATCTGCTCGGCCGGCTCGCGATGCACGCCTTCGCTCTCGGCGATATCGCCACCCATGTACCAGACCCACTGACCATCAGCGGCCGGGTGGGTGGTCACGGTGATACGGGGTTTGGTGCCGCCGCCCAGACAGTGGGCGTACAGCGGTTTCAGGCCCGGGCCTTTGGCGAGGATCATGTGCAGCGGCCGCCGTTGCATCGCCGGTTGGCTGAGGCCGAGCGCTTCGAGCAACTGTGCAGTGCCGGCGCCAGCACTGAGGACGATGCGCTGCGCACGGATGGCGCGGCCGTCAACCGTCAGGCCGACCAGCACGCCATCCTCGAGCAGCGGTTCGATGGTCTGCCCGGCGAGCAAGCCATCGCCGGCCAGGTCGGCCAGCCGCTGGATCAGGCTCGGCACGTCGACCACCAGTTCGGCAAGACGATAAACCTTGCCTTTGAAGCGTTTGTCTCGCAGGGCCGGCGGCAGTTCATCGCCCTTGACCTGATCGACGCGGCCACGTACGGCTTTGCTGGCGAAGAAACTGGTGAGGTTGCCGGCAAGTGTGCCCGGTGACCACAGGTAATGGGCTTCGGACAGCAGGCGCACGCCGGTCAGGTCCAGCTCGCCGTTGCCGGCCAGGGCTTCGCGCCAGCGCCGCGGCATATCAGCGATCGCTTCCGACGCCCCGGTCAACGCGCCGTGCAAGGCATATTTGGCGCCGCCATGAATGATTCCCTGCGACTTCACGCTTTGCCCGCCGCCGAGGCTGGCGCTTTCCACCAGCACGGTCGAAAAACCCTGACGGCGCAGACGCGCGTTCAGCCAGAGGCCGGCGACACCAGCGCCGACAATCAGAACGTCGGTGGAAATAACGGATGGCATGCAGCGACCTCGGGGTATAGAGAAGCTGCAAGTTTCAAGCTTCAAGCTGCAAGCTGCAACCTGAAGCGTCAAATCGGTCGCTTGCGGCTTATCGCTGGAAGCTTGTTGCTGCCCTCAGTGGCCGGCGGTTTTGGAAAACAGCTGGATGACGACCACGCCCAGTACGATCAGCGCCATCCCCAGCATTGCCGGTAAATCCAGTTTCTGCCCGTACAGAAACAGCGCTGCGACACTGACCATCACGATGCCCATTCCCGCCCACACGGCGTAGGCCACGCCGACCGGCACGGTGCGTACCACCAGCGTCAGCATCCAGAACGCGATCGCATAGCCGACGATGACCAGAATCAACGGCAGCGGCGTGCTGAAGCCTTTGACGGCTTTCATCGACACGGTGGCGATCACTTCGGCGCAGATTGCGATGGCGAGGTAGGCGTAGGCGTTCATGGTTTCAATCCTCGATAAAATTTTGCTCACTGAGGCGGCATTCTAGGGATTCGCCAGATGCGGTAAAGTCATTACCTATCTGTTCTGTAGATGGGTTGGTAAGCCACATGCAATGGAATCTGGACCAGTTGCGCGTATTTGTAGAGGTCGCCGAACAGCGTTCGTTCTCCGCCGTGGCGCGTCAGCAGCGCAAGGCGCAATCAGCTATCAGCAGCACGATCGCCATGCTCGAAGCTGACTTGGGCGTGAGCCTTTTCGAACGCAGCAGCGGGCGTCAGCCGACGCTCACCGAGGCGGGGGAAGCGTTGCTGGAAGAAGCCCGGGAAGTGCTGCGCCAGTGCGAACGTCTGAACGGCCGCGCCATGGCGATGCTGCGCGGCCAGGAAGCGCAGTTGCGCGTGGCGCAGGATGAGGCGATGCCGTATCAGGCGCTGGTGGAAAGTTTCGGTGAGTTGGCCGAGCAGTTTCCCAGCCTCGAAGTGCAACTGACCAGCGCAGCCCAAGGCGAAGTCGCACACAAACTGGTCGACCGCCGCGCCGATCTCGGCCTGTTGTTTTATCACGATGAAATTCCTGAAGCGCTCGAACGGCGTGTGCTCGGCAGTGTGGAAATGGTTACGGTGTGCGGCATCCATCATCCATTGGCGTCGCAGCCTTACGTAACCTGCCAACAATTGGCGCAGCACCGGCAATTGCTGATGTCGACGCAAACCAGCGTCTACCCCGGCAACGAAGCGGCCAGCCCGCAAGTGTGGCGCGCCGACAGTTTCTATGTGATGTCCGAATGGCTGGTGCGCAACCTTGGCTGGGCCTGGTTGCCGCGCCATGTGGTGCAGTATTCGGCCTATCAAGGGCAAATGGTCGAACTGGCCAGCGAATGGACGCCGCCAGCACTGGTGGTGGAACTGGTCTGGCGCCGTGACGAGCCGCTCGGCCCGGCCGCGCGCTGGCTGGCCGAACGTTTTGCCGTGCACTTGCGCGCGATCGGCGACAAAAGTCGATAAACTCCGCCGCCATGAATAGAACTCTGTACACCGCGCTGTTTTACCTGGGGCTGCCATTGGTGGCGATTCGGCTTTGGCTGCGCGCGCGCAAGGCGCCGGCGTATGCCAAACGGATTGGCGAACGTTTCTCCTGCAACATGCCGACACTGCAGCCCGGCGGCATTTGGGTTCACGCCGTGTCGGTGGGCGAAAGCATTGCCGCCGCGCCAATGATCCGCGCCTTGCTGCAGCGTTATCCGCAGTTGCCGATCACCGTGACCTGCATGACCCCGACCGGTTCGGAGCGGATTCAGGCCTTGTTCGCCAATGAGCCGCGCATCCAGCATTGCTATCTGCCGTACGACCTGCCGTGCGCGGCGGCGCGCTTTCTGGATCGCGTTCAGCCAAAACTCGCGGTGATCATGGAAACCGAGTTGTGGCCCAATCATATTCACCAGTGTGCCAAGCGCGGGATACCGGTGGCGTTGGCCAACGGACGCTTGTCCGAGCGCTCTGCCAAAGGCTACGGCCGCTTCAGCAAACTGACCGCGCCGATGCTCGCTGAAATGAGTTTGTTTGCGGTGCAGACCGAAGCCGAAGCCCAGCGCTTCCGCGATCTCGGCGCGCGTCCGGAAACCGTCGAGGTCACCGGTTCGATCAAGTTCGACCTGACCATCGACCCGCAACTGCTGCAACGCGCCGCCGAACTGCGTAGCCAGTGGCAGGCGCAGGATCGTCCAGTGTGGATCGCCGCCAGCACCCACGAAGGCGAAGACGCAGTGGTGCTCGACGCCCATCGTCGCCTGTTGGCCAATCATCCGGATGCATTGTTGATTCTGGTGCCACGCCACCCCGAACGTTTCAATTCGGTGTTCGACCTGTGTCAGCGCGAAGGTTTCGCCACGGTACGCCGTTCGACCGGCGCCCATGTCGATGCGCAGACCTCGGTACTGCTCGGCGACACCATGGGCGAGCTGCTGTTTCTCTACGCCCTGGCCGACAGCGCCTTCGTCGGCGGCAGTCTGGTGGCCAACGGCGGGCACAATCTGCTCGAGCCGGCAGCGCTGGCGAAACCGGTCATCAGCGGCCCGCACCTGTTCAACTTCCTCGACATCGCCGCGCAACTGCGCGAAGCCGGGGCGCTGGCCGAAGTGGACGATGCTGAGGGGTTGGCGGTCGAAGTGCAGCGTTTGTTCGAATTGCCGCGCGATGCGCAGCGCATGGCCGAGGCCGGGCTGGCGGTGATGCGCCGTAATCAGGGCGCGTTGCTGCGGTTGCTGGAGGGGTTGGGCAGGCTGATCAAATAAGCGCGGCATAAAAAAAGATCGTCCGGGGCATGCCTCGGACGATCTTTTTTCATTTCAAGGCCGGGCCTTCAATTGCGCCTCGGCCGCTGAGGCCAGATCCGGCGGCAGGAAATCCTTGTCCGGGTTGTAGTCGGCTTTCAGATAGCGCCGCAGGTCTTGCAGGTCCCCCGGGTTCAACGTGCCCGCCGCCTGCTTCAAGCGAAGGTTATCGAGGATGTAGTCGTAGCGGGTGTTGTTGTAGTTGCGCACCGAGGTGTACAGCTGACGCTGGGCGTCGAGCACGTCGACGATGTTGCGCGTGCCGACCTGATAACCGATTTCCGTGGCTTCCACCGCGCTCTGGTTGGAGATGATCGACTGGCGGCGCGCCTGCACCTGCTCGACGTCGGTATTCACCGCGCGGTGCAGGTTGCGGGTGTTTTCCACCACCTGACGGCGCAGCGATTCGCGCTGCTGCTCGCTCTGATCGAGTTGTGCGTAGGACTGACGCACTTGCGAACTGGTCAGCCCGCCGCTGTAGATCGGAATGCTCAGTTGCAAGCCCAGGGTGCTCTGTTCGACGTTGCCGCCATAAGGCGCACCGAAGGAGTTCGGGTTGGCAAAGCCCAGCGCGTCGTTATCGCCTTTTTCGTATTTGGCCACGGCATCGAGGGTCGGCAAGTGCCCGGCCTTGCGCTGCTTGAGGGTTTGTTCTGCGGAGCTGACTGCGTAGTTGCTGGCGAGCAGATTGAGGTTCTGCCGCGCTGCGGTGTCGACCCAGGATTTTGCGTCGTTCGGCGCCGGCGGCAGAATCGGCAGCGTGTGGACGATGCCCTGAATCGAGTTGTACTGGCGGTTGGTCAGGGTGATCAACGCTTCGAACGCATCATCGACCTGGCGCTGCGCGACGATGCGGTTGGCCCGCGCGGTGTCGTAACTGGCTTGCGATTGCAGCACGTCGGTCTTGTCTGACAGGCCGACATCGAAGCGCTCGTTGGACTGGTCAAGCTGACGCTTGAACGCGGCTTCTTCAGCCTTGGTCGAGGCGAGGTTGTCCTGGCTGCGCAGCACATTGAAATAGCTTTCGGCGGTTTGCAGGATCAGGTTCTGCTCGGTCGCCGAGAGTTGCAGGGCGGCCTGTTCATTGACGTCCTTGGCGGCCTGATACTGGAACCAGCGATCGGCGCGGAACAGCGGCTGGGCGAGGGTCGCCTGATACGAGTGAGCGCTGCGATTGGCGATAGCCGAAGGCTGATCGATCGAGGTGCGCACGTCGGCGACTTCGGCGCCACCGGACAGATTCGGCAGCAAGCCGGCGCGGGCCTGTGGCACCACTTCTTTTTGCGCGCCGTACTGGGCGCGGGCGGCGGCCAGATCGGCATTGTTGTCGACCGCTTCCTGATAGACGCTGACCAGATCGGTTTTGGTCGACAAGGGCGCTTCGGCTGCCCAGGCCATTGCGTTGGACGCACAAGACACGGCCACAGCCAGTGAAAGTTTGCGCAGCATGAGGCGATCCCTAGCATTAATATTATGGAAATAATCCGGGCGCCAAAGGTAAGGCGCGGCCTGCACAGCGTCAAGGCAGGGCAAGGCATAGCGAGTGTAGTTGCGCATCGCTTCGGCAACAATCGGGTACACCGGTGTATTTACGCCATTCATCACGGCGTTCGCTGCGGTGTTGGCGTTCCTTGACGGTTGTGTCTAGACTGGCCGTGTTCTTGTCGGGGTGCCTTGCTATGAGGCTGAGATCGAATAATTTCGGATCCCGTTGAACCTGATCAGGTTAGCGCCTGCGTAGGGAACAAGATTTCTCGTCACCCGGCGAGTCCTCTTGTGCTTCGTCCGGGAAATTGTTCGACAATCGAACGCCCCCATGACGAATGCACAGCACCGGTTCTGGTGCGTCCGTGCCTCTCAGGTTCTGCTCCGACAATCCACTGCTGGATGCTGTCTGGAGAGCCCGTGATGACGACAAAAGAAAAAAACGCGATCAACCTCAGTGACTCGGCCAAGGTCGATGAGCAATCGGTCAAGCCGTTCACCCGTTCGCAAAAAGTCTACGTTCAGGGCTCGCGCCCGGACATCCGCGTGCCGATGCGCGAAATCAGCCTGGACGTGACCCCGACCGACTTCGGCGGCGAAATCAACTCGCCGGTCACCGTCTACGACACCTCCGGTCCCTACACCGATCCGAACGTGGTCATCGATGTGCGCAAAGGCTTGAGCGATGTGCGTTCGGCGTGGATCGACGACCGTGGCGACACCGAGCGTCTGCCCGGCCTGAGTTCGAACTTCGGTCAGCAGCGTCTGGCCGATGCCGAGCTGACCAAGCTGCGTTTCGCTCACGTCAACAACCCGCGCCGGGCCAAGGGCGGGGCCAACGTCAGCCAGATGCACTACGCGCGCAAAGGCATTATCACCGCCGAGATGGAATATGTCGCCATCCGCGAAAACATGAAGCTGCAAGAGGCCCGCGCGGCTGGCCTGCTCAAGCAGCAACACGCCGGCCACAGCTTCGGCGCGAGCATCCCGAAAGAAATCACCCCTGAGTTCGTCCGCGAAGAAATCGCCCGCGGCCGCGCAATCATTCCGGCCAACATCAACCACGTCGAACTGGAACCGATGATCATCGGCCGTAACTTTTTGGTGAAGATCAACGGCAACATCGGCAACAGTGCGCTGGGCTCGTCGATCGAAGAAGAAGTGGCGAAACTGACCTGGGGCATTCGCTGGGGCTCGGACACGGTGATGGACTTGTCCACCGGCAAGCATATTCACGAAACCCGCGAGTGGATCATCCGCAACTCGCCGGTGCCGATCGGTACCGTGCCGATCTACCAGGCGCTGGAAAAGGTCAATGGCGTCGCTGAAGACCTGACCTGGGAGTTGTTCCGCGACACGCTGATCGAGCAGGCCGAGCAGGGCGTCGACTACTTCACCATCCATGCCGGCGTACTGCTGCGTTATGTGCCGCTGACTGCCAAGCGCGTGACCGGCATCGTTTCCCGTGGCGGATCGATCATGGCCAAGTGGTGCCTGGCGCACCACAAAGAGAACTTCCTCTACACGCACTTCGACGAAATCTGCGAAATCATGAAGGCCTACGACGTCAGCTTCTCGCTGGGCGATGGCCTGCGTCCGGGCTCGATTGCCGACGCCAACGACGAAGCGCAATTCGGCGAACTGGAAACCCTCGGCGAGCTGACCAAGATCGCCTGGAAGCACGACGTGCAATGCATGATCGAAGGCCCGGGCCACGTGCCGATGCAGTTGATCAAAGAGAACATGGACAAGCAGCTCGAGTGCTGCGATGAGGCGCCGTTCTATACCCTCGGCCCGCTGACCACCGACATTGCCCCGGGTTACGACCACATTACCTCGGGCATCGGTGCAGCGATGATTGGCTGGTTCGGTTGCGCGATGCTCTGCTACGTGACGCCGAAGGAACACCTGGGCCTGCCGAACAAGGATGACGTGAAGACCGGGATCATCACTTACAAGATCGCCGCGCACGCTGCCGATCTCGCGAAAGGCCATCCGGGTGCGCAGATTCGCGACAATGCCTTGAGCAAGGCGCGTTTCGAATTCCGTTGGGAAGACCAGTTCAACCTTGGTCTGGACCCCGATACCGCTCGTTCGTACCACGATGAAACCCTGCCGAAGGACTCGGCCAAGGTCGCGCATTTCTGCTCGATGTGCGGGCCGAAATTCTGCTCGATGAAAATCACCCAGGAAGTCCGCGAATATGCGGCCAACCAGCGCATCGACGCAGTCGACGTGGACGTTGCCAAAGGCCTGGCGGAACAGGCCGAGCGGTTCAAGCAGGAAGGCAGTCAGCTTTATAAAAAAGTGTAAGCGGCAAGCTGCAAGCTGCAAGATAAAAGCAGTTGCGAAACCTGCTTTTTCTTGCAGCTTGTGGCTTGCAACTTGTAGCTATCACTACTGTGAGATCAACCCCCTTGAGCATTCAACCCGGTACCTATTCTCCCGACCTCGCCGTACCCGCCGACAAGCGTGTCTTCGGCGGTCGCGATCTGTTTTCCCTGTGGTTTTCCCTCGGCATCGGCCTGATGGTCTTGCAGACCGGCGCCTTGCTCGCACCCGGTCTGGGCCTGTCCGGCTCGCTGCTGGCGATCTTCCTCGGCACGCTGGTAGGCGTGCTGTTGCTGGCCGCTGTCGGCGTGATCGGCAGCGACACTGGCTTGTCGTCGATGGCTGCGCTGAAGCTCAGCCTCGGCAGCAAAGGTGCGAGCCTGCCGGCGCTGCTCAATCTGCTGCAATTGGTTGGTTGGGGCTCGTTCGAAATCATCGTCATGCGCGACGCTGCCAGCCTGCTCGGCACTCGCGCGTTCAGCGAAGGTTCGCTGTGGGCCAATCCGATCCTGTGGACCCTGTTTTTCGGTGCGCTGGCGACCTTGCTGGCAGTGAGTGGACCGCTTACGTTTGTGCGGCAGATCCTGCGCAAGTGGGGCATCTGGCTGTTGCTCGCGGCCTGCCTTTGGCTGACCTGGAACCTGTTCGCCAAAGCCGATCTGGCTGCATTGTGGGCGCGCGCCGGCGACGGTTCGATGCCATTTGCCGTGGGCTTCGACATTGCCATCGCGATGCCGCTGTCGTGGCTGCCGCTGATTGCCGATTACTCGCGTTTCGGCAAGCGCGCGAAGAACGTCTTCGGCGGCACCGCTGTGGGTTTCTTCATCGGCAACTTCTGGCTGATGAGCCTCGGCGTTGCCTACACTCTGGCCTTCGCGCCGAGCGGTGAAGTCAACGCGCTGCTGCTGGCACTGGCCGGTGCGGGGCTGGGCATTCCGCTGCTGCTGATTCTGCTGGACGAGTCGGAAAACGCCTTCGCCGACATTCATTCGGCCGCGGTATCGAGCGGGATCCTGTTGCGCCTGAAAGTCGAGCATCTGGCCTTGGCCATCGGCGTGATCTGCACGCTGATCGCACTGCTGGCGCCGTTGGCGCAGTACCAGAATTTCCTCTTGCTGATCGGCTCGGTGTTTGCGCCGCTGTTCGGCGTGGTGCTGGTCGATCACTTCATCCTGCGCAAGCGCAGTGCCCAGGTGGCGTCAGCCGCGTTGCGCTGGCCGGCGTTGCTGGCGTGGCTGGGTGGCGTGAGCACTTACCACTTGCTGGCGAATCTGTATCCGGATGTCGGCGCGACCCTGCCGGCGCTGGTGCTGGCAGGGCTGTTGCAACTGGTGCTGGGCCGGGCCTTCAGTTACGGCCGGGAAACAGCTCAGGCTTGAGAATGCCGTTCAGGCGCGGATAAGGAATCTTCAGTTCGACGTGGCCCAGCGCGTAAGGCGCAATGGTGGTCACGTCGTACTTGAGGATCACGCCGCCGTAGGTCAGCGCCACGTTCGGCGTTTTCACGAACGGCCAGTTCGCCACGAATTCCGGCTCCTGATCGAGCTTGGTGCTGATCAGCCAGCTGTTGTGCGCGACCTGCGCGGCTTTCCAGAAGGCTTCTTCCTGGCCCGGCAGCAGCATGTCGGACAGGTTCAGCACCTTGTGCTGCTGGCGCGAATAGTTGATGAAACCGCGACCCGGTGTGCCATGGGCACCGCCGGTGTCGAGGTAGCTCGACAGCTCGATGATCACCAAGCCGTCATGCTGCTCGCGTACTTTCGCTTGCAGGTAGCTGCTGTAGCGCGGGCCGGCGCTGGCCAGAAACTGATCGCGATAAGCCTCCAGTGTCGGCGCGACCGGGGCGTTCTTCTCGGTGCGGGTCATCTGCAGCAGGCGTTTTTCGATGATGCCGTCCAGTGCCGGCTCGTCCGGGAACCGCAACGTATCGATGTTCACCAGTGGGCATTCAGGGTTGGCGCAGCCGGGTTTGAGCTGTTCCGAGGCATCGCGTTTGGTTTCCAGCGGCGTACGGTAGTTGGGCTGGAACAGGCTGGCACAGGCGCCCAGAGTCAGGGCGATTGCGGCCACAGAGGCAATTTTGAAAAGCGACATGGGCGTCCTTTCGAAAGCAGGGGAAGGCAAAAAAGTTACCGCTTCGACTCTCAACGAAGCAGTCAGTTCGCCACTAAGCTAATTAGAGTGGGTTTCGCCGTCACCGTCCATCCCGCTGACGGTAAAGGGGCTGCATCAAACGGTGCGGGCGCGTTAGGATGGCGCGAAGTCGAGGTCGCCCGGTCACCCGGCGCAACCTCGTCATGGACTTGTAGTAGAGAGGATGCTCATGACCGATTTTGCCAATGCCATTCCGACCGCCGTCGATATCGTGCGGCGCGAAAAATGCTACGAGGGCTTCTACAAGCTTGATCGTGTGCACCTGCGCCATGAGCTGTTCGCCGGCGGCATGAGCCGCGAGATCAACCGGGAAATTTTTGTTCGCCACGACGCCGTGTGCGTGCTGCCCTACGATCCGCAGCGCGACGAAGTGGTGCTGATCGAGCAGTTTCGCGTCGGCGCCATGGGCAAGGCCGACAATCCGTGGCTGGTCGAACTGGTTGCCGGTCTGATCGACAAGGATGAACAACCGGAAGAAGTTGCTCACCGCGAAGCGCAGGAGGAAGCTGGTCTGGACATCAAGGCGCTGTGGCCGATGACCAAATATTTCCCCTCGCCGGGTGGCAGCAACGAATTCGTGCATTTGTATCTGGGGCGTTGCAGCACCGAGGGTGTGGGCGGTCTGCATGGCCTGGAAGAAGAGGCAGAAGATATCCGCGTCACGGTCTGGGCTTTTGAAGATGCCTCGCAGGCCGTCCGTGACGGACGCATTGCCAATGCGGCGAGCATCATCGCCTTGCAGTGGCTGGCGCTGAACCGCGCCGAAGTGAGGGGGTTATGGTTGTAAACAAGTTGCGCGATCGTTATCGAGTCGACCTCGTGGGCCTGCAAGCTGCCTGCGAGGCCAACTACGCGCGCCTGATGCGCTTGCTGCCGGACATGCGCAGCGAGCCCGAAGCACGGCGCATCGCCGTGACCCAGGGCGAGCAGATGCTCGGCGTGCTCGCCCTCGAAGTGCTGCAGACCTGCCCGTACACCACGACGTTGCAGGTGCGCCAGGAACACAGCCTGCCCTGGCTGCCGGTGCCACAACTGGAAGTGCAGGTCTATCACGACGCCCGCATGGCCGAAGTGGTCAGTGCCGAACATGCACGACGCTTTCGCGGCATCTATCCTTACCCGAATGCTTCGATGTACCAGCCGGATGAAAAGGCTCAGCTCAATCTGTTCCTGGGGGAATGGCTGAGCCATTGCCTGGCGTTGGGGCATGAGTACGAAGTCGTACGCTAGTTGTGAACTGCGTCCGGTTCGCCGGTTTCCTCTTTGCCTGAACCCCCAGCATAATTGCGGCACCTGACCGATTCCGTGCTTTTGCCTTGGGAGAACGCCTTTGCCGAGCGTATCCACGTTGACCACCGCCGATCCGGCGCTGCTGGTGCAGTTGTCCGACAGCCATCTGTTCGCTGAAGCGGACGGTGCGCTGCTGGGCATGAAAACCCGCGAGAGCCTGCAACAGGTCATCGATCTGGTGCTGGGGCAGCAGCCGCAGATCGATCTGCTGCTGGCCACCGGCGATATTTCCCAGGACGGCACGCTGGAGTCGTATCAACAGTTTCGCCAGATGAGCGCGCAGATCGACGCGCCAGCGCGCTGGATCCCCGGCAACCACGATGAACCGGTGATCATGGCGCAGGCAGCGGTGCAAAGTACGCTGCTGGAGCCGGTGGTCGATATCGGCAACTGGCGGGTGACGCTGCTCGACTCAGCCGTGCCGGGATCGGTGCCGGGCTATCTGCAGGACGATCAATTGCAACTGCTGGCCCGCTCGCTGAGCGAAGCGCCGGAGCGCCATCATCTGGTGTGTTTTCACCATCATCCGGTGTCGATTGGCTGCGCGTGGATGGAACCGATCGGTTTGCGTAATCCCGAGGCGTTTTTCGAAGTACTGGATCGCTTTCCGCAGGTGCGGGCGGTGTTGTGGGGGCATGTGCATCAGGAAATCGACCGCGAGCGCAATGGCGTTCGCTTGCTGGCCTCGCCCTCGACCTGCATCCAGTTCGAGCCGGGCAGTGTGGATTTCAAGGTCGGTGAGCAGGCGCCGGGGTATCGCTGGTTGCGGCTGTGGCCGGATGGGCGGCTGGAAACCGGGGTCGAAAGAGTTACCGACTTCAAGTTCACAGTCGACTACGGCTCCAACGGCTACTGAGCCGACAATCAAAAGCCCCTCATCGGAACGCCGCCCGCCCAGCCCTCCCGAAACGTCGGACCGCCCCGAGGGAGAGGGGGCCGACCGCGGTGTCTTTGGCTATGCATCGACCTGAAACAGCGGTGGCGATTATGGATTCACAGCAAAGCGTTCAGGTCGGTGTAGCTTTCGAATATCCCCCATTCAGTCCCCTCTCCCTCCGGGAGAGGGCTAGGGTGAGGGCGGCTCTTGCGGTCACACCAAATTATCGAGCCCACCCCCAATCCCGGCGCTTCTCCCTGTAAACTCCGCTATCTTTCGCCGACAGCCAGGGAGCTCAAATGTCCGGTTCGATCCTCTATATCCACGGTTTCAACAGCGCGCCGGCCTCGAAGAAGGCCTGTCAGCTGGTAACGGTGATGGAGCGGCTGTGTTTGAGCGAGCAACTGCGAGTGCCGGCCCTGCATCACCATCCGCGTGAGGCCATCGGTCAATTGCAGCAAGCGATTGCCGAACTGGGCCGGCCGCTGCTGGTGGGAAGTTCGCTCGGCGGCTACTATGCCACTCACCTGGCCGAGCGCCATGGCCTGAAAGCCCTGCTGGTCAACCCGGCGGTCAGCCCGCACCGGATGTTCGACGGCTATCTGGGCCCGCAGAAAAACCTGTATACCGATGAAACCTGGGACCTGACCCACGACCACGTTATGGCGCTGGCCGAACTGGAAGTGCCAGCACCGCAGGATGCGCAGCGCTATCAGGTCTGGTTGCAAACCGGCGACGAAACGCTGGATTATCGCCTCGCCCAGCAGTATTACCGCGCCTGTGCCCTGCGTATCCAGGCCGGCGGCGATCACAGTTTCCAGGGCTTTGCCGGGCAATTGCCGGCATTGCTGAGTTTTGCCGGCATTGGCGCCGATATGTATCAGGCAATCGATTTCACCGCACTGTGAAGTCTTGCCCCTATTCAATGAATGACTGACGACGAGACCCTATGGCCACTCCCAGCGCTAGCTCTTATAACGCCGACGCCATCGAAGTCCTCTCGGGCCTCGACCCGGTGCGCAAACGCCCCGGCATGTACACCGACACCAGTCGGCCGAACCACCTCGCCCAGGAAGTCATCGACAACAGCGTCGACGAAGCCCTGGCCGGCCACGCCAGATCGGTGCAGGTCATCCTGCACGCCGACCACTCGCTGGAAGTCAGCGACGACGGCCGCGGCATGCCGGTCGACATCCACCCGGAAGAGGGCGTGTCAGGCGTCGAACTGATCCTCACCAAGCTGCACGCGGGCGGCAAGTTTTCCAACAAGAATTACCAGTTCTCCGGCGGTCTGCACGGGGTGGGTATTTCTGTAGTCAACGCGCTGTCGACCGAAGTGCGCGTGCGTGTCAAACGCGACGGCAATGAATACCAGATGACCTTCAAGGACGGCTTCAAGGCCTCCGAACTGGAAATCGTCGGCACCGTCGGCAAGCGCAATACCGGCACCAGCGTGTACTTCGCGCCGGACCCGAAATACTTCGATTCACCGAAATTCTCCATCAGCCGCCTCAAGCATGTGCTCAAGGCCAAGGCTGTGCTGTGCCCGGGGCTGCTGGTCAGCTTCGAGGACAAAGGCACCGGCGAAAAAGTCGAATGGCATTACGAAGACGGCCTTCGCTCGTATCTGGTCGATGCGGTCAGCGAATTCGAACGTCTGCCCAACGAGCCGTTCTGCGGCGCGTTCGCCGGTAATAAGGAAGCGGTCGACTGGGCGCTGCTGTGGTTGCCCGAAGGTGGCGACGCGGTGCAGGAAAGCTACGTCAACCTGATTCCGACGGCGCAGGGCGGCACCCACGTCAACGGTTTGCGTCAGGGCCTGCTCGATGCCATGCGCGAATTCTGCGAATTCCGCAGCCTGCTGCCGCGAGGCGTGAAGCTGGCGCCGGAAGACGTCTGGGAGCGCATCGCTTTTGTCCTGTCGATGAAAATGCAGGAACCGCAATTCTCCGGCCAGACCAAAGAGCGCTTGTCGTCGCGTGAAGCCGCGGCGTTCGTCTCCGGCGTGGTCAAGGACGCGTTCAGCCTGTGGCTCAACGCCAACCCGGAAACCGGTCTGGCCCTGGCTGAACTGGCGATCAACAACGCCGGCCGTCGCCTCAAGGCGAGCAAGAAAGTCGAGCGCAAGCGCGTCACCCAAGGCCCGGCGCTGCCCGGCAAACTGGCCGACTGCGCCGGGCAGGACCCGATGCGGTCCGAGCTGTTTCTGGTCGAAGGTGATTCCGCTGGCGGTTCCGCCAAGCAAGCGCGGGACAAGGAATTCCAGGCGATCCTGCCGTTGCGCGGCAAGATCCTTAACACCTGGGAAGTCGACGGCAGCGAAGTGCTCGCCAGCCAGGAAGTGCACAACATCGCCGTGGCCATCGGCGTCGATCCGGGCGCGGCGGACATGAGCCAGCTGCGCTACGGCAAGATCTGCATCCTCGCCGACGCCGACTCCGACGGTCTGCACATCGCCACGCTGCTTTGCGCGTTGTTCGTCCAGCACTTCCGCCCGCTGGTCGATGCCGGTCACGTCTACGTAGCGATGCCGCCGCTGTACCGCATCGACCTGGGCAAGGAAATCTATTACGCCCTCGACGAGGCCGAGCGCGACGGCATTCTTGATCGTCTGGTCGCCGAGAAGAAGCGCGGCAAGCCACAGGTCACCCGATTCAAGGGTCTGGGTGAAATGAATCCGCCGCAACTGCGCGAAACCACCATGGACCCGAACACCCGGCGCCTGGTGCAGTTGACGCTCGGCGAAGATTTCGCCGAGACCTCGGAAATGATGGACATGCTGCTGGCGAAAAAACGCGCCGGCGACCGTAAATCCTGGCTCGAATCCAAAGGCAACCTCGCCGAGGTGCTGGCCTGATGCGTTGTGGCTGGGCCCTGGCGTGTGCGTTGCTGCTGAGTGCGATGAGCGTGTCGGCCGAGCCGTTGCAGGAGCTGCGCGTGCTCTCCGAGCATGCCGTTGAGGGCATGCGCGGCGGCAATCTGTCGGGGCTGGCGATGTGCGGCGACGCACTGTGGGCGGTATCGGATCGCGATGACGATCAGATCTATCGACTCGATACCGGCGCTCAGGTCTGGCAGGCCGAAGCCAAGCGCATCGACGTGCCGCTGGTGCCGGATACCGGTTTGCCATGGGGATTGCGCTCGCGCAACTGGGCGGCGTCGTTCGTGCGCGGTGGCGATCTGGATTTCGAAGGCATCAGCTGCGACAGCGCGGGCAATCGCTATCTGGTCAGCGAAGGCCATGCGGCGGTTTTGCAGGTGCCCCTCATCGGCCCCGCCAACTGGCTGAAGATTTCACCGTTGATGGTGCGTGAAGCGCGGGCCAGCGGGATGTTGCTGCACTTCAATGCGATTTTCGAAGGTCTGGCGATCAACCCGGCAGGCGATCAGATGTGGCTGGCCGCCGAACGACAAAGCCGCGGTTTGCTGCTGATCAAGCGTCAGCAGACGGTGTGGGATTGCGAGGGGCGCTGCGTGCTGCTCAGCGAGGGCGGCAAAGAGATGCAGCCGCCGCAGTTTCCCCACGCCAGAGCGGTGAATCGCGACTTTTCCGACATCGCGTTGTTCAACGGCAAGCTGTTTACCCTTGAGCGCAACGCGTTCCAGATCTGTCGTCGCGATGCGCAGACCGCCAAGGTCGAACAGTGCTGGTCGTACGCCGCCGAACTCTTGCAGGCCAATCGCCGTTACTCGCAGAACTACGGGCTGGAGGAAGCGTTGATCATCGACGCCGATGGAGCCTGGGTAGGCGTCGACAATAATTTCGGACCGCGTGCCGACGGTGAGGTCCGCCCGATCGTCTGGCGTTTCGCCGCGCCTGATGGCGGCTGGGGTGCCCGGCCATGAGCCAGCAGCCACCGGGCAAACGCGCCGGGCGGGTGCTGATGGTGCTCGCCTGGTGCGCGGCGCTGTTTCTGGCCACGCGTTTTTTCGGCCAGTGGGAACAGCGCCAGCAGAATCCGAACATCGTCGTCACGTCGGAGCAGGGCGAAGGGTTTATCGAAGTGAAACTGGCGAGCAATGCTCAAGGGCATTTCGTCGCCAGCGGCCAGATCAACGGCGAACCAGTGGAGTTCATGCTCGACACCGGTGCGACCGATGTGTCGATCCCGGCGGATCTGGCCAAGCGTTTGAAACTGGAAGAAGGTTTCGGTGTGACCCTGAGCACGGCCAACGGCCTCAGCCAGGGCTACCGAACCAAAATTGCCCGCCTGCAACTGGGCGACATCGTTTTGCGCGACGTTCGCGCACTGGTGGCGCCGGGGCTGCATGGCGATCAGGTGCTGCTCGGCATGAGCGCCCTGAACAGACTTGAATTTACTCAGCGCGGTGGCACCATGCTGCTGCGCCAGACAACGAACCGATGAGGCCCGCATGAGCGACATCCTTGCAGACAGCTTAGACGGCGTAGAACGCCGGTCGCTGGCTGACTTCACCGAAAATGCCTACCTCAACTACTCCATGTACGTGATCATGGACCGCGCGCTGCCGCATATCGGCGACGGCCTGAAACCGGTGCAGCGGCGTATCGTCTACGCCATGAGCGAGCTGGGGCTGGATGCCGATTCCAAGCACAAGAAGTCGGCGCGTACCGTCGGTGACGTGCTCGGCAAGTTCCACCCGCACGGCGACTCGGCGTGCTACGAAGCGATGGTGCTGATGGCCCAGCCGTTCAGCTATCGCTACACGCTGGTCGACGGCCAGGGTAACTGGGGCGCGCCGGACGATCCGAAGTCCTTCGCCGCCATGCGTTACACCGAAGCGCGGCTGTCGCGCTATTCCGAAGTGCTGCTCAGCGAACTGGGCCAGGGCACTGCCGACTGGGGCCCGAACTTCGACGGCACCCTGCAGGAACCGCTGGTGCTGCCGGCGCGCCTGCCGAACATTCTGCTCAACGGCACCACCGGTATCGCCGTGGGCATGGCCACCGACGTACCGCCGCACAACCTGCGCGAAGTCGCCACCGCCTGCGTGCGCCTGCTCGACGAACCGAAAGCCACGGTCGAACAGCTCTGCGAGCATATTCAGGGCCCGGATTATCCGACCGAAGCGGAAATCATCACGCCGCGTGCCGACCTGCTGAAGATGTACGAAGCCGGCAAGGGCTCGGTGCGCATGCGCGCCGTGTACCACGTCGAGGACGGCGACATTATCGTCACCGCGCTGCCGCATCAGGTCTCCGGTGCGAAAGTGCTGGAGCAGATCGCCGCGCTGATGCAGGCGAAACCGTCGAAAGCGCCGCAGATCGCTGACTTGCGTGACGAGTCCGACCACGAAAACCCATGCCGCATCGTGATCATCCCGGTCAACAGCCGCGTCGATCACGACGCGCTGATGCAGCACCTGTTCGCCAGCACCGAGCTGGAGTCGACCTACCGGGTCAACGTCAACATCATCGGTCTGGATGGCAAGCCGCAGTTGAAGAACCTGCGCGCGTTGCTGGTCGAGTGGCTGGAATTCCGCGTGCTGACCGTGCGTCGCCGCTTGCAATTCCGCCTCGACAAAGTCGAGCGCCGCCTGCACCTGTTAGACGGTTTGCTGATTGCCTACCTCAACCTGGATGAAGTGATCCACATCATCCGAACCGAGGAGCACCCCAAAGCCAAGCTGATCGAGCGCTTCGCCCTCAGCGAAATCCAGGCGGACTACATTCTCGATACCCGTCTGCGTCAGTTGGCGCGACTGGAAGAAATGAAGCTGCGCGACGAGCAGGACGAACTGCTCAAGGAACAAGCCAAGCTGCAAGCGCTGCTGGGCAGCGAAGCCAAGCTGAAGAAGCTGGTGCGCACCGAACTGCTCAAGGACGCTGAAACCTACGGCGACGACCGTCGTTCACCTATCGTCGAGCGCGCCGAAGCCAAGGCGCTGACCGAGCACGATCTGCTGCCGAACGAGAAAGTCACCGTGGTGCTGTCGGAAAAAGGCTGGGTGCGTTCGGCCAAGGGCCACGACATCGACGCCACTGGCCTGTCGTACAAGGCCGGTGACGGCTTCAAGACTTCGGCAGCGGGGCGTTCCAACCAGTTTGCGGTGTTTATCGACTCGACCGGCCGCAGCTATTCGGTCGCCGCGCACACCTTGCCGTCGGCCCGTGGTCAGGGCGAACCGTTGACCGGTCGTCTGACGCCGCCGCCGGGTGCCTCGTTCGAATGCGTGCTGATGCCTGAAGACGACGCGCTGTACGTGATCGCCTCCGACGCCGGCTACGGCTTCGTGGTCAAGGGCGAAGACCTGCAAGCCAAGAACAAGGCCGGCAAGGCTTTGTTGAGCCTGCCGAACAACGCCAAGGTCATCGCCCCGCGTCCCGTCGCCGACCGTGAACAGAACTGGCTGGCATCGGTCACGACCGAAGGTCGCCTGCTGATCTTCAAAATCAGCGATCTGCCACAATTGGGTAAGGGCAAGGGCAACAAGATCATCGGTATCTCCGGTGAACGTGTCGCCAGCCGCGAGGAATACGTGACGGACATCGCCGTCCTTCCGGAAGGCGCCACCCTGGTGTTGCAGGCCGGCAAGCGTACCCTGTCACTGAAGGCCGATGACCTCGAACACTACAAAGGTGAGCGTGGGCGTCGCGGAAATAAACTGCCGAGGGGCTTTCAGAGGGTCGATGCGCTGCTCGTCGAAAACCTCAATCAGGCGTCCTAGAGAGCTCGATCTACGATTTAACGCGTAGATCGACACTTTGGCGCTGGAGTCGGAACGCATATTCACGGATGATATGGCCTTTCAAGCGCCGGCGTGGCCGAGCGTTCTTCATATTTATTGAGTATTTTCACTGTGGTCAGCCTTGTGGCGGCCACCTGGACGGGATGATGACTGCTCTGCGCCTTCCTCTTTTTTTGTTGCTTGCCGGCGTTCTTGGCCTGGCGGGTTGCAGCGTACACCAGCCGGTGTCGCTGTATCAGCTGGACAGCGGAAGTCCGGCTCAGCCTGCGCAAAGCGCGGGCATGGCGGTTTTACTGGGGCCGGTAGTCGTAGCGGACTACCTGCAGCGAGAGACTTTGCTGCAGCGCCAGCCCGACGGCAGCCTGCAGGCAGCGACGGACGGTCGCTGGGCCGGCAGCCTTTCGTCGGATATCGATCAGTTGCTCATGCGTCAGGTTGCCGGTCATCTGGACAGCCAGCGTGTGGTGCTGGCGCCGGCGACGACCGGTTTCAATCCGGATGTGCAAGTCTTGCTGACGATCACGCGACTGGATTCCGGTGCCAAGCAACCGGCGATTCTCGATGCGCAGTGGCGCTTGATCGACCGTCGCGGTCAGGTGCGCGATAACCGCATCGTTCATCTGCAGGAGTTGCATGCCGGCAGCACCGCGTCGCAGGTGCAGGCCCAGGGCATCCTGCTGCAGCGTCTGGCCGAGCAGTTGTCGGTGGCGCTCAAGCCGTTGGCCAATCAGCCACCGGTGGCCGAAGCGCCGCGCAAGCGGGACGCCAAACCGGCGGCACCGGCGGCCGAAGCTGAAAAGCAGCCGAAGATTCCGATGGCATCGCCGATTCGTACGGATATGGAAGTGTTTCGCTTCTAAGCCTGATTCGAGTCAGAACAGAGCCCGCCTTGTGCGGGCTTTGTTGTGTCTGGGGTTTGGTAGACAGGATCAAAAGCCCCTCATCGGAACGCCGCCCGCCTAGCCCTCTCCCAGAGGGAGAGGGGACTGACCGAGGTGTCTTGCGTCATACGTCGATCTGAAAGATTTTGGCGATATAGATTCACAGTCAAGCGTTCAGGTCGGCGTCATTCTCGAATATCCCCCAATCAGTTCCCTCTCCCTCTGGGAGAGGGCTAGGGTGAGGGGCTTTTTGAGATGAACAAGACTCTAACAAACGCCACCCACAAAAAAGCCCGCAGACAATCCCTCATCTGCGGGCTTTTCGTATTTCAGGCCGGAAGCTTAAGCCCGGCGCTCATGCATCCGCGCCAGTTGCCGCTCGAGCATCGACGGATACGGTTCCATCAACCGTTCGACGCAGCAAGCACCCTCAGGGCTGGCGATCGGGCGGATCCGTGCACGCTGACGGATCAGCGCATCGTCACTGATCTTGCGCTCGACCAGCAGCAGGTTGCGGCTGTGTTGCGACAGCGCCAGGGCATCCTGCGCCGAATCGGTCAGCAGCAGGTCGATCTGGCTCAGGCCGAACAACTCGTCGCCCAGCGTCAGGCCCAATTGCAATTGCAGGGTGATGCCGCTGTCCGCGACCTCGATCTGCAACTGATGACCGAGTGCGCGCAGCAGTTCGCCGCAGCAGATCGCGTTGGTCAGGTAGTCGTCGCCGCAATCTTCGGTGTGGAACAGCATCAGTGTGCTGCCATCGTTCAGCGTTTCAATCTCGCCCTGATACAGCGAAGCGGCCTGCTCGAGGCAATCGCGATAGCGTTCCTGCAACTCTTCAAGACGCGCACGCGGCAAACGCCGCAATTGCTCTTGCGAACCGAGCTGCACGGCCAGGACGGCGCTGTGCTGCGGCACGCTCGGCGTGGGCTTGCGCACAAGCGGTTGCGCCGGGGTATCGAGCGATTCGTCGCGCAGATCGGCAAACGCATCATCATCGTCATCGTCCTCGACGGTGCTGACCAGACGGCGCGGTGCAGGCTTCTGTGCGGCCATCGGGCGAGTTTCGTCGAAGCTTGGGTCGCGCAGATTGCGCACCTCGAATTCCGGCTCGTCTTCTTCGTCTTCGAACACCGGCTCCGGTTCCGGCGCGGGCTCCGGGGCGTAGCTGGCGTGCAGTTGCCGCGCCAGATCGCCGATTTCATCCTGACGATCGATCCCCGGCGTGTGTTCGTCGATCCGCCGCAGCCATACGCGCAACTGCAGCAAGGGTGTCGACAGATGCCGGCCCATGCGCAAGCTCAGGGCCAGCGACAGCGCCAGCAGAATCCCGCTGAGAATGCCCATGCTTTGCAGGCTGATGGTCATCGGCTGCTGGAACTGATCCATGTCCAGGCTGATGCGCAGTTGCCCGGCAGTCACATCCTGGAAGGTGATCTTGCTCTCGTACAAACCTTCGGCTTCGCCCAGCAGGCTGTGCTTGGGGCGTTGACCGGATTCGGCGAGGATACGGTTATCCACGCTGTAGATCGCCGCGTGGGCCACCAGTTTGTTTTTTGTCAGGTTGTTCAGCAGCACATTGAGGCTGAGGATGTCGTTGGACACCAACAGCTCAGTGGCCGAAGTCGCGGTCTGCGTGGTCAGGCTTTCGCCCAGCGCATCGGCCTGCTGGTGCATGGCCTGCTTGAATTGCAGGCCCATCACCGCGGCATAGATCACCAGGGCCAGAGCGACCAGGATCACGTTATGGCTGGCAATGCGCAATGCAATCGGTACACGGCGGTGGCGCAGTGCACGGAAGATCAGCAGGAAGAAGTTATCGGTTTTAACAGGCGTGGGCCGGTTCACTGAGCTCGGCTCTTTGTCCGTGAAGTTGACGCGCAGTATAGCGACAGGCCCCAGACCGGCAAAGCGCTGGCGGTGCCCGATGGTCACTGAAAGTGCGTAGAATGCGGTTTTTTTCCAGTTGCGGGGGTGCGCGTTGCGCGAAATCGTCCTGATTAACATCACGGGAGTCGACCGGCCGGGTCTGACGGCGGCCATTACCGGTGTTCTGGCCCAGGGTGGCGTGAACATTCTCGACATCGGTCAGGCGGTGATCCACGACACCCTGTCGTTCGGCATCCTGGTTGAAATCCCCGACTCCGAGCAAGGCAAAGCCGTGCTCAAGGACATTCTGTTCAAAGGCTACGAGCTCGACCAGCAGGTGCGCTTCACCCCGGTGTCCGAAGCGGATTACCAGCAATGGGTGGGCAATCAGGGCAAAAAACGCCACATCGTCACGCTGTTGACCCGCAAGGTCACCGCCGAACAATTGCAGGCGGTCAGTTCGATCACTGCCAGATACGGTTTGAATATCGACCACATCGACCGTTTGTCGGGGCGGATGGCGCTGGACACTCCGGCCGATCAGGGCAAGGGCTGCATCGAGTTTTCCGTGCGCGGTGAGGCCGCCGACCCGCAAGCGCTGCGTGCGGAATTCCTCAGCGTTGCTCAGGAATTGAACGTCGACATCGCTTTCCAGGAAGATTCGCTGTTCCGCCGCAACCGGCGTCTGGCCGTGTTCGACATGGACTCGACGCTGATCGAAGCCGAGGTAATCGACGAGCTGGCCAAGGCTGCCGGTGTCGGCGATCGCGTCTCGGAAATCACTGAGCGCGCCATGGCCGGTGAACTGGATTTTCGCGCCAGCTTCAAGGAGCGTCTGGCCTTGCTCAAAGGTCTGGACATCAGCGTGCTCGATTCGATCGGCGCTTCGTTGCGTCTGACCGAAGGCGCGGAAACGCTGTTCGCCGAACTCAAGCGGCTGGGCTACAAAACCGCCATTCTGTCCGGCGGCTTTACCTACTTCGCCAAGCAACTGCAGGCCAAACTCGGCATCGACTACGTGTTCGCCAACGAACTGGAAGTGATCGACGGCAAGTGCACTGGTGTGGCGATCGAACCGATTGTCGATGCCCAGCGCAAGGCCGACCTGCTCAAGGAACTGGCGCACAAGGAAGGTTTGCGCCTGGAGCAGACGATCGCCGTGGGTGACGGCGCGAATGACCTGCCGATGCTGGCGATTGCGGGTTTGGGCGTGGCGTTCCGTGCCAAGCCGCTGGTCAAGCAGTCGGCGAAGCAGGCGATCTCGACGCTTGGTCTGGATGGCGTGCTGTATCTGCTGGGCTTTCGTGATCGTGACGGGCAGGTCTGAGTTTTTCATCGCCTGAATGGGCGCCATCGCTTGCAGGCAAGCTCCCACATTGGATCTTTGACAGTCCCACAATTCCTGTGGGTGCATGAGAACCAATGATGCTCACACAACCCTGTGGGAGCAGCTAGCGCTGCTAGCGATTGCATCGCCGCCGATCTGGCGGCGAGCATTCAAAGTGATTTCCACAACGAGTCAAAATCCTCTTCGCTACCGCCATTCTGCGCGGCTTCCAACGAGCGGTAGGCGAACTGGTTGAAGCTGTGCGTACTGGCCACGCGCCGATCCAGCCCGGCGCGATGCTCTTCGCCGTGGGTGTTGATCAGCACTTTCTGACCTTCCTGGAACGGCAGGCGCGGAGTCAATAGCGTGGCCGGCAAGTCGATTGCGCTGATCTCCGGCAATAGCAAACCGCGTAGATACTGGCTGTGGTCATCCTGTGAACGCACCAGTTGCAGCCCACAAGGCTGGGCATGCGGTGCGACCAGTTCGATGCCCATCTGCGTGCCGCTACCGCGCACCTGGCGGATCCAGCGAATCACCGCAATGCTCCAGCTTTGGCTCGCACTGTCGCGAATGCCGAGCATTTCCCCGGCCTGCAATTGCGCAGGCACTTCATTCGGCCATGCCAGGCAATAACCACCGGGGCTGTGATTGATCACCGGCAAAGCGTAGGTCGGATAATCCGCTGTGGCTTCGCTGCCCTCATCTTCGATCAACTGGTCGTACTGGATTTCTTCGTAGGGCAGATATTCATCATTGCTCTGCGGCGCCGCATCGAAGGCCTGGCTCCAGCTGTCCTTTTCGCCTTTGGCGACCACCTGGCTGAAATTCGCCGGACGCGCTCCGGGGTGCTTGAGCAGTTCGCTGAAGGTGCGTCCGCCACCGAGATAGAAGTGCAGCGCGCTCATGCCTACGCATACGGTCAGATTGCCCTGGCCGGCGGTGCGTTGAAAGCTGCGCTCGGCGGTCTGGCCCCAGGTGGCGTGCAAATGTTGCAGAGTATCGAGGCTGAGCCCGGCAGGGATCGGCAGTGCCGCGGCCGTTGGCTGATTCAGCTGCGCCTCGATGGCGCTCACCAGTGGTTGCGGATCGAAGCTGAGCAGGCTGCTGCGCTGCTCGCTGCGAAACATGCTGCGGTAACGCGGGCCGACATCCAGTTCGGCGCTGATCGCAAACAGACCGGTGTCCGGCCCGGCGGGCTGCAACTTGAGCAGCGCACTCCACGGCTCCAGCGCTTCGCCCAGCCGGGCGATCTGATTCTGGCGCAACTGATTGCACCGGGCGCTGCCCAGCAGCAGCGCGGCGATGTAGGTCTGTTCCAGGCTCAGTTCAGGCGTGAGGCTGGCCAAATCGTCGCGCACGCGGCGGTGTTGCAATTGCAGGTCAACCGCGTTGCGATAGAGCTGATGCAGCTCGAACCACAGCTGTTCCGGCGGCGCGCTGTACAGCTGGGTGGCGCGCAGCAATTGGCCTTTGAGGGCATGCGCGGCCCGTTGCAGGGCGGTGCTGACCAGGGCTGCGCGCTCCTTGCGGTACTTCGACGCAATGCGCAGGACGATCTGTATATAGCCGATCGCCAGATGGCCTTGCAGGGCCTGGCACAGATTGCTGATCTTGCGCGAACGCTCGTCGAGCATGATCGCCTGATGCAGAAAGTGCCGCTCCAGATGCTGACAGACGAAATACACCTCGGGCCGCAGCAATTCGAGCAAGGCGAGGCGGTTGTCGCTGGGCGTGAGCAGTTGGTTCAGTTCGCCAAGGCCCTGATACAACTGGCGCGCGGTTTCGCCGATGTTGGCTTTGGGCAGGCTGGCGATCCAGCGCTTGAGGTCGCGCGGGTTCGCTTCGCAAAATGACAGGCGCGGCTGACTTGGAGTCGGGGCACGCAGCCGGAGTGGGGAATTGGTCTGGCTCATGCCAAAAACCATAGCAGCAAATGGCGGGGTGCGGGAGCAGCGCAATGCTGCACCCGCTGCGCTCGAATCAGGCTTTTGGCAGTGCCAGACCCTGGCCCATTTGCACTGGCGAACCGGCCACCAGCTCTTCGGCCCATTTCACTTGATCCGGGCCAAACAGCACAATGGCGGTCGAACCGAGCTTGAAGCGCCCAAGTTCCGCGCCTTTTTCCAGATAAATAGGCGCACGCGCGGCTTCGTCGTAGCGGAAGGTTTTCAGTTCGCGCTTCGGCGGCGTGACCAGGCCGGCCCAGACGGTTTCGATCGACGCAACGATCATCGCGCCGACCAGGACGACGGCCATCGGCCCGCGTTCAGTGTCGAAAATGCACGCTACACGCTCGTTGCGGGCGAACAGTTCCGGCACATTTTCGGCAGTGGTCTGGTTGACCGAGAAGATCCGCCCCGGGATGTAGACCATTTCACGCAGAGTACCGGCCAGCGGCATGTGCACGCGGTGGTAATCCTTCGGCGACAGGTAAATGGTGGCGAAGTCGCCGCCCATGAACGGTGCCGCGTTAGATGCGTCACCGCCGAGCAGCTCCAGCACGCTGAAACTGTGGCCCTTGGCCTGGAACACGCGACCGTGCTCGATCGGGCCGAGCTGGCTGATCGCACCGTCGGCCGGGCTGAGAATCGCGCCCGGGGCTGGGTCCAGCGGACGCGCGCCGTCTTTCAGGGCGCGGGTGAAGAAGGCGTTGAAGTGTTCGTACGCTGTCAGGTCTTCGACCAGCGCTTGCGACATGTCCACCTGATAGCGCTTGGCGAACCATTGGGTGAAGGCATTCTTGAACCAGCGCACGCGGCACTCGGCAATACAGCCGGCCAGGCGCGACAGCAGGTGATGCGGCAGCAGGTACTGGCTGAGGATAAACAGACGCTCTTTCATTGATTTTCCTTGGAAGCTTGAATCTCGACGGGCGTGTCGGGGTGGTTGCCCCATTCGCCCCAGGAACCGGCGTAGCCCTTGACCCGCGGATAACCGAGGGACTTGGCCACCAGATACGTGAAGCCCGACCGGTGATGGGTCTGGCAGTGGGTAATGATTTCTTTGTCTTTGCTGATGCCGAGCTGTTCGAGGATCTGCGGCATGTCGGTGCGGATGCGCAACTGGCGCGCCTTGTCCATGCCGGCAGTCCATTCGAAATTGACCGCACCGGGAATGTGTCCGCCCTTGGCCGCGAGGACTTTTTCACCGGAATACTCCAGCGGGCCGCGCGCATCCCAGATCGCCAGATCGGCAGCGCCGAGGCGGCTTTGCAGGTATTCGCGAGTGGCCGTCGGCCCTTCATGCAGGGTCAGCGCCACCGGGCCACCGACGGCTGGCGGTACCTGAATCGACATCGGCAGACCGTCGGCCAGCCATGCCGGCAGGCCGCCGTCTATATAGTGGTATTTGTCGTGGCCGATGACATCGAGCAACCAGATGAAGCGCCCGGCCCAGCCGCCGCCCTCGTCGTCATACACCACGTACACCGCATCCGGGCGATGGCCGAGCTCACCGAACAATGCTTCCAGGTCGGCTTTCGCCGGCAGCAGGCCCGGCGCTGGCGGCTGGCCGAACTGGGTGCGTTTCGGGTCGACAAAACGTGCGCCGGGCAGGTGACCCTCGGTGTAGCGCGCAGGGCTGGTCAGGTCCACCAGGATCAGTTCCGGGGACTCGAGCCGCGGGAGCAGGTCGCTCGGCTCGATGACGAGCGGCAAGCCAGAGAAGTCAGACATGCGAGGTCTCCAGAGCACAAAGGGGAGGATTGTAGCGCAGCCTCATCGGCCACGGCTGCTAAAGCTGTGCAGGGCTTTTTCGATGCACTGCGCAGTCTTGGCGAAGGCTTGCACGGTGATATCGGCGAACGGCCCACCGCCCTGGTCGGCGACGACGATCATGATCACTCGGCCATTGTTGACCAGTGAGCGCAGGAATAGATGTTCGCCACGGAACAGCGTACGCAGGCTCGCTGGCAACAGCGCGGAAAACTGCGCATTGTTTTCCGGGGTGATCCGCACCTGCGCCTGTTGCGTCAGCAGGCGTTGCAGCACTTTGCTTTGACTGACGACGAAACTCAGCGCGCCGGCCTCCTTCGGCAGGCCGGCAGTTTGCTGCACGCGCAGCGTCGAGTGCGTGCGGTCGGCCATCAGAATCATCACCCGGCGCATGCCGCTGGCCACCAGCGCATTGCGTGCGGCGACGGTCAGGCTCATGGCGTTGGTGAAACGGCTGGGTTCGGCGAGCAGTTCGGCGCATTGCCGACGCCACTGGCCGAGGTCGTCCGACGACGGTGCTGCCGCGGGCAGCATGCCTGCGGGCAAGCGTCGCGTGCCCCACGGCCAGAGCAGCGCAACTGCCGGGTGCCACAAATCCGGCATGGCGTGCTGCCGCGCGCTGTTCGCCGCTTGCTGGTGCAACTGCTGTTGCACCTCGTCCATGGACATCTGCAGATAAAGGCTGGTCAGGTACTGCCAGCGTTCGCTGTGCGGACTGTCCCAGGCCTGATGCGCCGACAGCGCCAGCCCATTGGCCAGCAGCACGGTATTGGCCGGCTGATTGAGCCAGCGGCGCAGGGTCGGGTCATCGTCGAGGCGGTTTTGCTGGCGCAACGGATGTTCGCTGTCGCGGGCGATACGCAGCACCTGCACCAGTTCACGCTGTTCGTTGAGCAGCAGTTTATAGCCTTGCTGGACCCAGATCGGCAGACGCCAGGCCTCGACCAGCGCATCGGCAATTTTCAGCAGGCGTACGCCAAACAATTGCCTTTCGACGAGGTGCGCCGGTTCGCGTTTATGAATCACCCGCAGCTCCCACTCCTCAAGCAGTTGCGGGAAGGTCAGGGCCAGCGGCCACAGCGGCGAGAGAAACAGCAGGCTGCCCCAATGGATGTCCTGCCACAGCCGCGCCAGGCGACTGGCAAAAAAACCGTTGGCCTGTTGCGTCGCGTGCTGACTGATCAGCTGCAACTGGCGCAGGGCCTTGGGAATCTGCATCTGTGGTTCGGCGGGCAGGCGTGCGAGCAGTTCTTCGGTACGAGCAAGGCCGAGGCGGTTGATGGCGACCTCGAGATTTTCCGCCGGCGTGGCCATGGTGCCGTGGGTGTGACGATTGGCCTCACGCAGGATGCTCAAGGCCAGCGCCGGGCTGTCCTGCATCAGATCGGCGATGTCACGCAACGAGCTGCGATTGTCGCGGATCGCCCGGCAGACTTTGTCGTGCGCCGCTTGCGGGACGGGCAGCCGGACGCTGTCGAGCAGCTTGACCCAGCCGTCGAGGGTGGTCGGTTTTGCGTGTGGGACGTTCGTTTCATTAGCCATGTCTGGACGGGATCTTCACTGACTGTAGACGCGCCCGGCATGGGCTAAATTGGCTTTTCGCCTGAACTGGCTATAGTCTGGCGCAGTTTTGCCGATAAGTAGAAGAAGAGATTTTTTAACTTCCGAATATGACCTTGAACCCGACTTAAACAAGTACCTTCTACCTATGGCTAAAATTATCGGCATCATCGTCGTATTCGCGAGCGTGCTCGGCGGATACGTGCTCTCCCACGGCAAGATTGCCGCCCTGATCCAGCCCTTCGAGGTGATGATCATCGGCGGTGCGGCCCTCGGCGCATTCCTCCAGGCCAACCCTGGTTATATGACGATGCACGTGCTCAAGAAATCCCTGAGCATGTTCGGTTCGCGCTTCACTCACACTTTCTATCTGGAAGTGCTCGGGCTGATCTACGAGATCCTCAACAAGAGCCGCCGCGAAGGCATGATGGCGATCGAAGGCGACATCGAAGATGCCGCCGCGAGCCCGATCTTCGCCAAGTACCCGGCGGTGCTCAAGGATGAGCGCATGACGGCGTTCGTCTGCGATTACCTGCGCATCATGTCCTCCGGCAACATGGCTCCGCACGAGCTCGAAGGCCTTTTCGACATGGAACTCTACAGTCTGAAAGAAGACCTTGAGCACCCATCGCATGCGGTCAACGGCATCGCCGATGGCATGCCCGGTTTCGGTATCGTCGCGGCGGTACTCGGTATCGTGGTGACCATGGCCTCGCTGGGCGAGGGCGACCAGGCGTCGATCGGTCTGCACGTGGGTGCGGCGCTCGTCGGTACGTTCTTCGGTATTCTCGCGGCGTACGGTTTCTTCGGCCCGCTGGCGCACTCGCTGGCTCACGATGCCAAGGAAGAACTCAACGTCTACGAAGCCATCAAGGCCTCGCTGGTGGCCTCCGCTTCCGGCATGCCGCCGTCGCTGGCGGTCGAGTTCGGTCGCAAGGTTCTGTATCCGGCCCACCGTCCAAGCTTTGCCGAGCTGGAACAAGCCGTTCGCGGTCGTTAAGAAATGGAAAATAATCAGCCGATCATAGTCAAGCGCGTCAAGCGCATTGCCGGCGGGCACCACGGCGGGGCGTGGAAAATTGCCTTCGCCGACTTCGCCACCGCGATGATGGCGTTCTTCCTGGTGCTGTGGCTGCTGTCCACGGCGACGCCGGAGCAGAAAATCGCCATCGCCGGTTACTTCAAGGACCCGGTCGGCTTCTCCGAAAGCGGTACGCCGTACATCATCGATCTGGGCGGCACGCCGACCCTGGCGCCGGAAAACACCCTCAACCCGGAAGTGAAGTCGCAGCCGCAGCCCGACAAGGTCACGGTCGACACCGAGCAGGTTGAAGGCATGGCCGAGCAGGTCGAGAAAGAGCGTCTGGAGCTGTTGTTGCAAGAATTGCAGAACAAGGTTGACGAGAACCCGCAGCTGCAGAAATTCAAGGACCAGATTCTCTTCGAAATCACGCCGAACGGCTTGCGCATCCAGATCATGGACGCCGAGAACCGGCCGATGTTCGACTCAGGTTCCGCACGCCTGAAGCCGTACTTCGAAGACATCCTGCTGGCGATGGCCGACACCATCAAAGCGGTGCCGAACAAGATCAGCATCAGCGGTCACACCGACGCCAAGCCTTACATCGGCAGCGGCGACTACGGCAACTGGGAGCTGTCGGCCAACCGCGCCAACGCCGCCCGGCGTGCCTTGGTCGCTGGCAGCTACCCGGATGCGCAAGTGGCGCGGGTGGTCGGTTATGCCTCGTCGGCGCTGTTCGACCGCGAGAACCCGTTCAACCCGGTCAACCGCCGTATCGATATCGTCGTGCTGACCAAGAAGGCCCAGGCGGCCATCGAGGGTGCGCAAGGTGCCGATGCTGCCAAGCCGGCGGATCAGAGTCAGAACGGTGCTGCACCGGCGGCGCCTGCTGATCCGAACGCGTTGCCGGCGGATCAGCAACCGGTGCCCGCGCATGAACTGCGTGAGCGGCTGAATCTGTTTGATGATGCCGCGCCGAAGCCGGCTGAGCCGGGTGGGGCGGTGCCAGCGCCGAAGCAGTGATTGTTAAAAAAACCGACAGTGATGTCGGTTTTTTTTGCCTGATTGTTTCGGCTTGAGGATTACTGTGCCGCGAAGATCGCAGCCCCTCATCCCAGCCCTCTCCCGAGGGAGAGGGAGCCGATCTCCGGTATCTCAGAACCAGAGTTCGACCGTGATATCTCGGGTCGGCGTACCCCTTGAGCGCGGCGCGGTCAGTCCCCTCTCCCTCCGGGAGAGGGCTAGGGTGAGGGGCTCTTCAGGCATGACAATGGTCTAGAACCCGCGCCGAATCCGGTTCTTCAGCTGTTCATGAAAGAACTCGGCATTGCGCTTGTAGCTGCCCTTGATCGATTCATTGATCGAATCCAGCGCCATCGAGCGTTTGCTCATGACTTCATCGCGATAGGCGTCGATGAAAAAATCCAGATCGCTGTTGGTGCTCAACTTCGGCCATTTATCCAGATACAGCGGCAACTCCGCCGGGCCGGTCTTGAACGAGCAAATCCGTCGGTTGCTGATGGTCGCTTCGCCAATCTCGAACGGCACCCACCACGACAGCGCCGTCTTCTCTGAAACCACTGCCAGCAAATGCGTGCACTCGGTGATGTTGCGCGTGATCACCCCGGTGATGTCATCGGTGGTCTGCGATTCCGGGTCGAGCACGTCGAGGTAAGTCTTGATCTTCGCCTGGGTCAGGCGGGTATTGATAGCGATCGCGTGGGCGCGGTCCATGTGGCGGTAGCTGATGAATACGGGCATCAGAAATGTCCTTTAATGGCGAGTTCACGGTAATACGCACCGAGGGCCGTCAGGCGGCAACCGGTGGAGTGGAGGGCGGCGTAGTACATGTGTTCGGCGTCGACCGGCTCGATCAGGCTGTGGCGGTTGCATTTCTGCAACTGAGCGAAGATCTCGCCATGCTCGGCCACGAACGTCGCTTCGGTGGGTTCGTAGCTGGGGTCCAGTGCGAACACCGACTCGGCTTCGGCGAACCAGTCCGGCAATTTGCGCAGGATTTCCTTGGGAATCAGCGGCGAGACCTCGCGCAGGGAAATGAACTGCGAAACATTGGTCTTGAAGACCGGCCGCTGCTCCCAGGCATCCAGAGCGTTGTCGACAAAGGAATACAGGCTGCCGGGGGTGATCTTGCCAAGAATGTTCGCCGCGCCTCCGTGCAACGCTTGCAGCAGCAGACCGGTAAACACCCCATGCTGCGCGCCTTCCATGGCCGGCTCCTCTTTCTTGCAGGCAGTCAAAATGCTCATGCCTTCGCCGATGGTGCTGCTTTCGCTGCGCAAGGCGCGCACTTCGCCGGCCGAACCGCTCTGACAGCAGTCGAGGATGATCATTTTATTTTTGATGCGCGTGGCTTTGGTCGCCCAGTTGAGAATGTCACTGATGCGGATGCCGTCTTTCGCGTTGCGGTAGTCCTGCGGTATCAGCATGCCCTCATCGGTGCCGGCATCAAAGCCACCGTGACCGGCGAAATACAGCAGGGCGACATTGCAGTCGCCGGAAAACAGCTCGCGGATCTGATCCTCGAGTCTTTCGCGGCTCAGATAATCTTCGGCAGACGTCAGCACGACATTCTTGAAATTGGGGTCGCCATTGGCGTTGGTCTTGAGCACCGAAGCCATGGCCATGGCGTCGTTGCAACAGCCGCTCAATCCGGAAATATTCGAGTAATCGTTGATGCCGATAAACAGTCCCTTGCGCATGCTCACACCGCCGTATGCAGGCGAATCGCACTGACGATGCTGTTGGTGTTCCAGGCGCATTCGGCGTGTGCGGCGTTGCGCACCACGGTCGAGATGCGCTCGGCGCCGAACGGTTTGATCGCAATGACCACTTTGCCCATGCGTTTGGCGATCTCGATTTCCTTGTTGATCCACTTGCTGTAGGTCGAATACATGCCAGCCATGATCAGCACCGCCGAGCAGGGACGAATCTTGTTTTCGATGGCTTGCTCAAGCTCCTGATCGGTGCGGGCATCAAGAATCGGATTGTGCGTTGGCACTGAAAAATTCTTGTAGGTAAAACCCGGTTTCGCATTGAGCAGGCGCACCAGATTGTCGTGGGCGTGGGCGTAGCTCCACGAATGGCTGATGAACAGGTGATAGGTTTGCATGGCGTTCCTCGGAGATCGCAAGAAGCGAGAGAGGAACCGAATGTAGGCATCTGGAACGCGCTCACAAGGTCTGCGCGGCAAAACAGAAACGTCTTGCAAACAGGCGTGCGAACGCCCTACAGCCAAGTCTGACGTTTAAAAGAAGCGGTTGAGATCAGGCACAGACTGACACGCGGCAGCCCCGCGCAAGGGGCTGCCGACAGGCCTGTTTAATAGCCGTTTTCAGGCAGGCTGGCGATGATCGAGCGGTAGCTGTTCATTCGTTGCTGCTGAATGCGCCCGTCCTCCAGCGCCTTGAGCAGCGCACAGCCCGGTTCGCGGTCGTGCTTGCAGTCGCGGAAACGGCAGGTGCCGAGCAAATCGTCGAATTCGATGAAGCCGGCTTCAACATCGGCACGGCTGACGTGGCCGAGGCCGAATTCGCGGATACCCGGCGAGTCGATCAGTTCGCCGCCGCCAGGGAAGTGGAACAGCCGCGCGGTGGTGGTGGTGTGCGTGCCCTGGCCGGACAGTTCGGACAACGGCCCGACACGAGTTTCCACCTCGGGCAGCAAGCTGTTGACCAGCGATGATTTGCCGACGCCGGACTGGCCGACGAACACGCTGATGCGTCCGTCGAGCTGTTGCTGCAGCTGCTCCATGCCGTTGCCGTGGTGTGCGGAAACTTCCAGCACCGGATAACCCAGCGTGCGATACACCGCCAGCAGCGCGTTGAGTGCCGGGGCGTTCTGCTCGTCGATCAGGTCGAATTTGTTCAACAGCAGAAGAGGGCGGATGCCGGCGTGTTCAGCGGCGACCAGATAGCGGTCGATCAGGTTGGCATGCGGCTCGGGCAGCGGGGCGAAGACGATGACGATCATGTCGACGTTGGCCGCTACCGGTTTGAGCTGGCCACGGCTGTCCGGGCGGCACAGTTCGGTGCTGCGCGGCAATTGCGCGACGATCACGCCGATGCCCTGGTTGCCGGCGCGCCAGACGACTTTGTCGCCGGTTACCAGCGCTGGCAGGTTGGCGCGCAAGTGGCAGCGAAACACCTGGCCCGCCAGTTCGCCGTCAACGGCTTCGACTTCAACCTGCACGCCGAAGTGCGCGATCACCAGACCGTGTTGTTCAGGGCCGAGGTCGCCGCCCTCGAGGGCTTCGACCGCCGAGGACTCGCGTTTGGCGGCGCGGGCGGCGCGCTCGCCCTGAATCTTTTCGATGCGCCAGTTTTGACGACGATTGAGTTGGCGTTTGGCCATGGGTGTTCCGTCTGAAGAATGCAGCGATTAGGTAAAACGGCCGCGAGTTTAGCACGCCCGGGCAACGGCCTAGGCTAAACTGCGCAGCATTGCCTAGGAGCCCGAATATGCAAAACCCGCAGAACCTGATCTGGATCGACCTGGAAATGACCGGTCTGGACCCGGACAACGACGTCATCATCGAAATGGCCACCATCGTCACCGACAGCGACCTCAACACGCTGGCCGAGGGGCCGGTGATCGCTATCCACCACAGCGATGAAGTCCTCGCGCGCATGGACGAGTGGAACACCCGCACCCACGGCAACTCTGGCCTGACCCAGCGAGTGCGCGACAGCCGCATCAGCATGGCCGAAGCCGAAGCCGAAACCATCGCCTTCCTGGAGAAATGGGTACCGAAAGGCAAATCGCCGATCTGCGGCAACAGCATCTGCCAGGACCGTCGCTTCCTCTATACCCACATGAAAGCGCTGGAAAGCTACTTCCACTACCGCAACCTCGATGTCTCGACGCTCAAGGAACTGGCCGCGCGCTGGGCGCCGGACGTGCGCGACAGCTTCAAGAAGGGCAGCACGCACCTGGCGCTGGACGACATCCGCGAATCGATTGCCGAGTTGCAGCATTACCGCAAGCATTTCATCAAGTTCTGATGGGGTTTGTGCAGGAGCTGCCGCGGGTTGCTCCTGCATTGGAACGTGTCGCTCGTGCCGTGTCGTGCCAGCATAAAACGGGCTGGTGGCGCTTGCCGCTGATCGTCGCATTTGTCGCAAATGGCCTGCCGTAAAACTTTCGAAGCAGTTGTTATCTATTATTGCTGTTGCGAAAGGCTGATCTTGAGTGTTGAGCCGAGTTTAATTCGCATCGAAATGTAAGTTCAGGTTCGTCATTTTCAAAAAAAAGTGATGATCGGTTTTTTTGTTTTTTATTACACATTTCCAATGCGGGTCAGATTTGCCTCGTGCTATTACTTTCGCTCTATTTCGAGTTGCGAAGTGTTCGAAACTCAGGTTTGGCAAGGAAGAAATTCATGAGTGAACAGTTGGATTCATTACAAGGTCAATCCGACCAGTCGGGTGCGGCGGAAAGTATCGGTAGTTTGGCCGTGAAGTTTGACGCAGGTGGATTCAGTCGAAACAAAGTTCTGTATGCCAATGGGCGCATGCAGGTTAAAGTCCAGGTCGTAGTATCTGGTCTGGATCGCGACGGTGACGTCGTTGCGGTTTCCGACGAGGTCATGGAGAGTATTCGTCTCATTCACTATGACAGCGGCAGGACCTTGCGCAACGGTTGGCAAGCCAGCACGGAGCAGGGCCGTTTCACCCTGGCGGTAACGCAGACCGCCACCTCCACCGTTGCGGATGATGAGGATGAGGGAGGCGAGGATTCTTCGGGCCAGCGCCGGGTCCGCACGTTTTGGGTTTCCAGCGAAAATGTCGAAACCATCCAGATCGGTGCGTCCATAAAGTTTGATAACACAATTATCCGCAGCAACGGCACAACGCTTTCGAGCAGGCATGACAGCAGCGTCAGCGTTGAGGCCATCCTGCCAGTTACCTATGCGGTGGAGCAATTCCGTTGGGAGGGCGTCTGGTATGACGGTGGGTTTAGAAACCAGCGTATTTACAAGTACTACCTCGGCCTGTATCCAGGTTCGCGACAAATAAAATTGGTGGACTGGATTGCTGAGGGGTCTGACAAGAACGTTGTTTTTGCCTTTGGTAATAAAACCAAAGGATGGAACGCAGCGTTCCAGGCAGGCATTATTGTCCGCCCTGACCGGCAAAGTATTGACGTGTCGTTACCGTATAGCGACGTCGTCGGATGGACGCCAGACTCCATCAGAAATATTTATCATGAGAAGGACTACGAGGTTCGAGTCAACGACCGCATCGGAGAACTGACTGTTGTCCAGTTACTGTCTCCAACTGCACGAGACCAACCGCCGGTCGATAGATCGGAAGTTTTCCGCTTTACCGCTCTGGATCAATTTGGTACGGAGCATAAGCTGGCTATCCGCACTGACTTCAAAGAACGAAGCTTCAGGCTGGAACGAGGCTAACGTCATCTCTTTTGATACCGGTGCGAAGTGGCTAGACTGCGCGCCTCTCTGCCGGGATCGCCGCCATGTTGCTGATGCTCTATCTGATTGCCATTACCGCTGAAGCCATGACCGGGGCTTTGTCTGCCGGTCGTCGCGGTATGGACTGGTTTGGTGTGGTGCTGATTGCCTGCATCACAGCGTTGGGTGGCGGTTCGGTTCGTGATGTGCTGCTGGGGCATTACCCGCTGACATGGGTAAAACACCCGGAATACCTGGTGTTGACCTCGGTTGCGGCAATGTTCACCGTGTTCACCGCGCGCTGGATGCGCCACCTGCGCTCATTGTTTCTGGTGCTCGATGCAGTCGGTCTGGTGGCGTTCACCCTGATCGGCTGCATGACCGCGCTGGAAATGGGCCACGGCATGCTGGTGGCATCGGTCAGCGGGGTAATCACCGGGGTATTCGGCGGCATTCTTCGCGATATTTTCTGCAATGATATTCCATTGATCTTCCGGCGCGAACTTTATGCGAGCGTGTCGTTTGCTGCGGCGTGGTGTTACATGCTGTGTCTCTATCTTGACCTGCCCAGCGAACAGGCCATTCTCATCACTTTGTTTGGCGGATTCCTGTTGCGTCTGCTGGCGATTCGTTTTCATTGGGAAATGCCCAAGTTTATTTATAACGATGAGCACTGAGTATTCCTATTTGCAGGCATAACGCCGTAGCTCGTCGAAGATATTGCAAAGGTATGTTTCTTACATTTTTCATTTTGCCGATTTTTTTAAAGTGATGTATTTCTCGGTGTGGCATCTGCGATGTCAGCCGTTAATGCATCTCTTAAAAGGATTTTCGTCATGAGTGAAAGTATCGAAACTGCAAGCGACCAGCCAGATATCCCTCCCGTACTCGAAGCTATTGCCCGCTTCAGGGTCAAGTTCGATGCCAGTGATAGTAGTTACAACAAAACGCTGTTCGGTAATGGCCGAATGCAGGTCAAGGTACAAGTGCTGGTTTCCGGGGTGGACGTCAATGGCAGCGCAGTACACATACCCGCCGATGTAATGGAAAGTATTCAGCTGATTCATTACAACACAGGGAATACCTTGCGCGACGGTTGGACGGCCAGTACCGAACAAGGGCAATACACTCTTGAAGCGCCAGGCTCGTCCAATAATGCAAATGTTGAGGACGACGGATCAGAAGATGACAGCCTGCATCCGCAGGTCCGCACGTTCTGGGTGTCCTCAGCGGTCGCCGGCACCACCCAGGTTGCTGCCCGCTTGCTCCTGAATGGGGAAAGGATTCTCAGTAACGGCACCACGCTTTCCAGCGTTCATGACAGCAGTGTCACCCTCGAAGCAAAAACGCCTGTGACCTACGCCATTGAACAATTCCGCTGGTACCAGACCCGTCGCGGCAATGAGCACTATGGCAATCGTATCTTCAACTATTATCTGGGACTCTATCCGCATGGACAGCAGATCAAACTGGTCGATTGGATAGTAGATGGAGTCGAAAAAGGTGCCAATCATCTGTTTGCAGGGGGGAATAAACTCAACGAACCAAAAACAAATTATATGAAGGTCTTTCTGGTTAGCCCTGAAACGAAATCTTTATTTGTATCCTTGCCGGCGAAAGGCGATCCTTTTGCGTATGCCTTTTTCCCTGATGCCCCGTCCTGGAATGACGAGAATTATCACGTAAGGGTCAATGATCATGACGGTGAGCTGACCGTCATGCAGGCCCTTTCCGAATATTCGATAACGACCGGGAAGGCAAGCAAGTACGGAGGTTCCCTTCACTTCATTGCCATTGATGAACACGGTACTGAGCATAAGCTCTCGATCCGAGTCAACTTCTACGAGCGTAACTTATACCTGGAACGAGGCTGATCCCAGACCTCGCTGATGCAATGTCGGCGTATGTAATAGATGTATATATCCTTGATTGCTCCAGCTGTCGGTAAGCTGTGATGTTAAATGACCGGGTATTGCATCAATGGTGCTTTACTTATATCCGGCGCTGGCCCCTCTGTTTTGGGGGCCAGCGCAACACCCCTCAAGGATGAGCACTCATGGCTGGAAAACCGCCAAAAAACAAACCTGTTTCTCTCCCCATCAAAACGCCCGACTCAATTGCGGGCGGGCTGCATAGGCCTCCGGCGGCTTCTGCGCCTTCGCCGCTTCCAATACCGCATCATTCGCTGCCATCGCCACCCTCACCGAGGCCAGGCAGCGTCACGGTGCGGCCTGCAAACCTTATGGTCACGGCCCCTATTGATCCGGTCATGAGCGAGGGAGTCATGCTGACCGCGAAGTCTTCGCTGGGAACTTACGGGCTACCTAAACCTGAATACTTTGGCCAGGCGGATGCACAGGGCATCCTGTCACTGAAACAGCGCCAATATGTTGCTGTTACCGATGACATTATTGTGCAAGTGGTAGTGGACGCCGAGACCGGTCTGTTTCGTGCTAAACAGGCGCGAGAGCTGAAGCCTTCCGGTCCATTGATGACGCGCGACAGCGAGGGGCGATATTGGCTTGCGCTGGAAAGTGGCGACGTCATCTTGCCGAATTCCTCAGTCGCGCAAATCGCAGAGCTGTTTCGCCGTGCAGGAGGTTCCGTCACGCAATTTTCAGACATTACCGTTGCACGCGTGCTCGCAGTCACCGGAGTTGACGTACCCGTGTTAAGTGATGTGCTCGCTCGCAAGCTTCCTGCGCCATTTTTGCTGGAGGACTCCGTCAGACGATTCGAGCTTGACCAGCAAATTCAGGCAATAGCGCGAACAGCCGATGAGCGCTTGACGCGCTTCAAATCCATTGAAGATGCGTTTGAGGCCGACTGTGATGAAGTTACCTTGCGCATGCGCCGTTTTTTTCCGGAACTGCCGAAAACCGCCGCTCAGGCAATCTGGCGCGATACCAGTGCTGCCGAGCGTTTGCATATGCACAACCAACCGGGCCTGCCGCGATCAGTAGCAGAACAGGCACTGTTGGCGTTGCGAGACGTGCGGCTGGCGAGAGCGTGCGAAGGCATTTATCTGGACTCGGTATCGAGCCTGGACAGTGACCTGCTGGCATTGCAGATGATCGGGCGTCTTGCTGCCTGGCCCCCGACGGTTCGTGTGGAGATCAGGCAGCGCGTGGATGGCGACGTTTTGAGTGCTATTGGCGATGCCCGATCAGCGACTCGTCATGTACTGATCCGTCAACAGGAAGGCTATGTCACCCAGCACAGCGGAGAACGTTTACCTTTTCAAGTGAAGGATTTGTACTCAGTGGTCTGGGGGCTGTTGCTCCCTCACCAGCGTCAATTGCTGGGCATCAGTGACGCTCCGGCGATGCGGCGGTTGATCCGTGCACAGCCGTTGCCATCACGCCAGGCTGTGAGCGAATGGCTGGGGCTCGGGCCGTTGCCGAGCGATGTCACTCGTGCCACTGCGCAGCACAGGCAAGCGGGACAGTTGCGAGGCGGTGGCGGCGGCGACCCTGAATCACCGAAGTCCTTTGAGGATCGTGTACGCGATCTTTATCCGCAGCTTTCTGATGAGGAGGTGAGTTCGTTTGTCGCAGAACGCTTGAAAAGTGATCCAGCCGGCGTATTGACCCGCCTGGAAAAAGAATTTGCGACATTGCGTGATGAATTGGCGATATGGAATGCCAATGGGGCATCACCTCATGCGCAAACGTCGGGACGAGAAGGCGCGCCAGCCGCCGCCGGACAACGCCAGGCTCGCGAGCAGTTCAGCGCAAAGCTGCAGGATATCTGGCAGCGCAAGTCGGTTTCGAAGTGGGGGTACGGTGACTTTCACTTCTCTTATCATGTCGATTTTTCTGATGAGTTACCAACGTTGTCCGCCAGATTTGAGTATGTAACAGAGTTAATCTTGACCGTAAAACAACCGGGTGCACGGATCGGTGAGTTTCTTGACAGTTTTCCAGGTATCCAATATTTGATGGTTACAGGCGTAAAGATGGAGGCGTTTCCATTAGGGATATTTCAAATGCGCCAGTTGCGCCAACTTACGCTGGGCGAGTGCTCGCTCAAACTGTCTGAAGCCACGGCTGAGGGTTTGTCCAGAATCGAAACACTCAATTTGTTGAATCTTGCGAAAAACCCTCTGACAGTCGCTCCGCATGTAGGCTACATGACAGGTTTAGCCGAATTGATGCTGTATGACGCAAATCTTTCCAGCATTCCTACGGGCATAGACAGGCTTAAGGAACTTCAGGTCCTGGCATTGCAGGGTAATAATATTTCCGACGTCGGAAATGAATTGTTCGAGATTCCGGATACGCAGGATTTATACGTTGGCTTATTCAATAATCCGCTCAGTAGCGTATCCAGGCAACGGATTAATCATTACCTGGAGAATTCCAGTCTGGATCGGAAGCTGGAAATCCAGACCGAGGATGTGGTTTCGGATTCTGACTCCGAGAGTGAGTCCTCGGAGAGCGGATTTTCCACAGGTTCGGACAGCGACTGAATATTTGTGAAAGTAACGGGATCTTTTTCTCATAACATACCCCGACAAGAATAAACTGTATGGCCGCTCCCTTTCTGATTCGGTACGCTTGAATTCAGGAGGGGAGAGTGAGCCTCGAGAACCGAAATCAAAGGGGCAGGAATGGCGTTGTTAAATTCTGTATCGTAAGTTTCGCGATTTTTAGATCTATAAGCTTTTGTAAATGTTGTTGGTGGTGATGTTGAGTTATTACGTGATCACAATTTGTCGAATGTCGCGGCTGTTCTTATTTAAATCGAGCCTCAATACTTTGCTGAGTTCCTAAAGGATCAAATCTATCCGTCAGCAAGGTGGTGTTAAATGTTTGATGATCAAATTGGCATTTCCCGTATCGAGGTGAAACTTGACTCCACACGTTCAGGCCAGCACAAAGTGCTTTATGCCAACGGTCGGATGCAGGTGCGTGTATTGGTGCTTCTGCATGGCGTCGATAACAATGGCGACGGCGCGTCGCTGTACGGGCATCCCGGCTTGCAATCACTGCGATTGATTGCCTATAACGGCGCGCGGCCGCTGGAGGGAGACTGGAGTGTATCGCTTCAAGAGAATCGTTATGCTCACGAAATGTCGGGTGGGCAAACGCGCCTGACAGAAGTTCCGCGCAGCACGGACCACCGGATAAGCGACCCCTCTGATCCGGTACAGATCTTTCAATTCTGGGTTTCGGCTTCCAGGCCGGGAATCATGGAAGTGGCTGCCGAGATTTCCATGGATGGCATGGTATTGCGAAGTAACGGAATCGGTTTTGACAGCAGTGTTACGCTGGAGGCGATCCCGCCGAAGAAATATACCCAGAGCAGTTTTTCTCTTCATAAGTACGGCACGTTCAGCGAAAGGGTGTACGAGGAGCGAATTCAATATTTTCATCTCGGACTTCACGCTGATGGCCGTCAGATCAACTTGCTTGATTGGTACAGTAATGCCATAGCGCTTAATCCGTATGATGCTGAAGATGCGGTAATGGTGTACTCATCAGGTACGATCAATCACAACAGTGGCGGCGGCAGAAGTTTTTATGGTTATCTGGCGCCGATCTATGGGCGGTCGGCCTCGGTCAAGACTCCTCTCGGTTATATCACTTTTCCGATTAACGATGTTCCGGGGGTATTGACCCTCGTGCAGCGCACTACGCTTCAGACAGAGGAAAAGCCGGGCAACGACGGTGCGTTTGAACTTGCAGTTATTGATGAGTTCGGTTCGGAGCACTGGCTTGCTATTGATGGTGATATAGAACAGCGGACTTTCATTCTGGGTGAATCGAAGCGGTCAACAAAGCAGTTTTCCTGATTTTCAGGTGTGTGGTCAGCGATTGTCAGCTGATCAACGTGATCTGCCATATCTACATCTGAAATAACGGAGATTTTTTCTATGGAAAGTAATTCATCTTCCGCTGTTCAATCAAACGCTTTCAACTTCGGTGAGTTTGTTTCCGGAGGCGTTGATCCCCGCACGGGCATGTACACGTGCGCCTTTTCGTTGGGGAACTTGCATTCGGCAGATCTCAATGGTCCTGAGCTTGCACTTTCGCTGGGCTTCAATCCGCTCAATCAGGCGGATGCCGGCTTCGGCATTGGCTGGTCTTTGACCATGACCAGTTACGACGTGCTCAGCAAAGTCATGACGCTGTCCAGCGGCGAGCGCTATAAAGCCGTAGAAACGCCTGGCAGTCTGCACTTCAAGGAAATGAAACTGCAAACGGCAAAGGTTCTGGTGACCGGACCAGGACGCTATGAAGTTCGATACAAGGATGGTCGGCGTGAACTGCTCAAAGTCCTGGCTGGCACTCAAGTCGCCGTAGCGGAAAAAATAATAGCGGCGAACGGTGCGAGCATCACGTTGAAGCATGAGTTGTTCAACCGGTTTCCCAGGTTGAGCGAAGTCCGTGACGCCAAACGATGCCTGTTGAAAATTACTCGCAATGCAGGTCAGGTAACATTGATCCGGCACCCCGATACCTTATCCAGTTCCGTCTACAAGCTGATTTTGAAGAACGCTCGGGTAACGTCAATCGAGCTTCCGGTCGGTAAAGGTTGGGAGCTGGAATATGAAGTCATCGATGAAGCCAGCTATCTGTACCGCGTCGTCAACCCATTGCGCGGCGTGGAAATCATTCGCTACAAGCGACAAGGTCATCGTTTCGTAAGTGATGGGGAAAAGGCGCTGCCGTTTGTCATTGCTCACGATGCTTACCCTGGGCGCGGCCAACCCAGACTCTGCAAGACATACACGTACTCCGACCATAACTTCCTTGGGCAGGGCCTCCTCCCGGCCAAGGGTGATGACCTGGACCCTCTCTACCTGGCGCCCGGCCACTATGTCTACACCTCAGACGAGCACTTGTTGGTAAAAGGCAAAGTACATACGCGCATTAAACGCACCTACAACAAATTTCACCTGTTGGTGGCTGAAGTCACAACCTGTGGCGATGCCCAGGTCGCCACCGCTACCGAGTATCACTGCTCGGTCACCAAGCCTTTCAATGAGCAGGTGGCTCAGTTCCGCATGCCGAAAGTCCATACAGTGACTCACCTTGATCGGCTCACCCAACAACAGCGTGTGGAAACCACCGTCACCGAGTTTGACCAAGAAGGCAATTTGCTCAAGCACGTCGAGCCAAGTGGAGTGACGACCACGACAGAATTTTATCCGGCAAGTGGTGGCGATGATTGCCCGGAAGATCCGCTGGGTTTTTCCAGATTCCCTAAAAAGAAGACGGTCACCGCTGCGGCGTCGGATGATGCTGCGACAGTCACGTATTACGACTATGCCCTGCATCCCGCGCTGGAAGGCGCGGAATTGGCCTTCGTGTTACCGGTCGGGGAGCGTTTTTTTGAAGTGGTGGACGGTGTTGAGGTATTACGTTCGAAAACCGAACACAGTTATCTGAACTCCCCAAAGGACCCCCTCAAACACGGGGCCACGAAAGAGCAAAGTTTCACCCGCAATGATAAAAAAACCTCTACCGCATTTTCCTATGAGCTTGAGGGCGACGGATTGCGGGTCAAATCCAGCACGCGCGGGTTTGACGATGCACTGCAGATCAGTGAAAAGGTGCTCTCGACGCTAACCGGGGTGCAAGTGTCGCAAGTCGGTGTCGACGGCGAGCACATCGGGTATGAGTACGATGCGATCGGCCGGGTAGTGCGCAAAACGGTTGCGCCCGGCACGCCCTATGAGTCCGCTACGCAATTCGCCTATCTGGCCGCCAGTCTGGTGCAGCCGGCGACGGTGGTGACCTCCGATCCCGCCGGCGGCGAACAGCGGGTGACTTATGACGGTCTGGAGCGGGTGATCACCGTTCAGGAAAAGGACTGCGACCATCCAGACAAGGACGGGCTCATCCACACTCGCACGCTTTATTGCGCCCTGCATGATGCAGTGGGGCACAAGGTGCAAGTGACATTGACCGATTGGCGTGATGGCAAGGCCTGTCCGGTCAGCACCCGCTACGAATACGATTCCTGGGGTCAGGTCAGCAAGACGCTGCATGCCGATGGCCGAATTGAACACAGCGAGGTGGATCCGGTTCTTCGCCAGCAAACCAGTTGGCTGCAGGGAATGGGCAAGACCATCACTCTCGTCAATGACTTCGGTAAACCGATTAGTGTTGAAGGCTTCAATCTGAAGAACAAGAGTCTGGGCAAAACCGTTTACGCCTACGACGGATTCGGCCGCACAACCAGCGAGACAGATCCTGTCGGCAATACCACTCGATATGAGTACGACGTTTTTGACCGGATAATCCGCACTGTCCTGCCGGATGCCAGTGAGGTGGTTACTGATTACGCCGAGCACAGCGACGAACAGTTAGCGATCGGCATCAAGGTCGATGACAAAACATTGGGGCAACAAACGTATGACGGTTTGAGTCGTTTGATCCAGAGTACCGTGGGCGGACGAAAGTCCGAGGCAGGTTATGAGGCGGGCTTCACTCAACCTCAGTGGTACAAGACGGCTGATGGCAAAAAAACCGAATTCACCTATTTGCGCGATTTGGGCGGTTTGCTGACAGAGCGCAAGGCAGGGGAACTGGTCACGACCCTGACTTATGACCCCGTCAGTGGCAATCCCTTGAGCTGTACCGAAAGCGGCAGGCAACGCAGTTTTAGCTATTACCCTTCCGGGCGTCTCAAGTCCGAAACGACGACCTTCGGCGATATCACGAGAGCAGCGTCCAGTACCTGGTCCCTGCATGGGCGGCCGATCACCCATGTCGATGTACTCGGAACCGAAAGCACATCCGCGTACGACGCGCACGGTCGCCTGCTGGCCACCACGCAGGGTTCGTTGAAAACCGAATTCCACTACGACATCCAGACCGGGATGCTCGGCTGGACGAAAACCGAAGACACATCGATCAAGCGTCAGATGATCACCCGGTTTGCCTATGACGATATCGGTCGAGAAGTCCGCCGTACATTCGAGATCCAGGGCCAGCCTGACCAGACGCTGGAATCGACTTACACGCTTGCGGGCAAACTGGCGCAGAAGGTGTCCAGGCGCGGCACGCAACTATTGCGTGATGAGCAATTCACCTACGATGTGCGCGGGCGTCTGAGCCAGTACGACTGTGCCGGTACCCAAAAGCCCCACGATCCGTATGGCAAGGAAATTGTTCAGCAGAAATTTACCTTCGATGCACTGGATAACATTCTTGCCGTGCAGACCAAGTTCCCGCTGGGCGTGAATCTGACGACTTTCAGTTATGACAATCCAGATCCCGTACAGCTCAGCGCCGTCAAACATTCCCATGTCGACTATCCGCCGGCCGTGACGCTGGAATACGACGCCAACGGCAGGATGATCAAGGACGATCAGGCGCGAACTCTGGCCTATGACGCGTTCGGACGTCTTGAGCAATTATCCGGCACAGGGGAATCAGTCATTCGTGGCTACCATTACGACGGTTTCGACGATCTGGTTGAACTGTCGCAACCTGACAAGGTAACTACGCAGCGTTACTACTATGCCGGCCGGGTCGCCAATGAGGTGAGTGGTGAGGATTCATCCATTGTCGTGCGTCACGGTGGCGCGCTTGTAGGGCAACAGCAACTCGGCTTGAACGCCGGAGCGCAGCTGTTTGGCACCGATCAGCAGCAAAGCGTGCTGGCGACGCTGGGCAAGGAACAGCTCACCGATTGCGCCTACAGCCCTTACGGCCATCGTCCTGCCGAGGGTGGCTTGTTCAGCCTCGCGGCGTTCAACGGCGAGCAGCTGGATCCGGTGACCGGGCTTTATTTGCTGGGTAACGGTTACAGGGCCTACAGTCCGACACTGATGCGTTTTCTCGCCCCCGACAGCATGAGTCCGTTTGGCGCGGGCGGATTGAATGCCTACAGTTATTGCCTGGGCGACCCTGTCAATCGTGTCGACCCGACCGGGCATATCTCCTGGCAATCAATATTGGGCATCGGGGCGAGTATTCTCGGGATTGTTGCCAGCGTGTTGACGATGGGCGCGGCGACGCCATGGGCAGTGGCGGCGTTGGGGCTGGCGGTTGCTTCAGGCCTGGCGAGTATTGCCAGCGAGGTGGTCAATGAGCTGGCACCGGGTTCTCAAGCAGGCGAGATATTGGGCTGGATCAGTTTCGGTCTTGGCCTGGCTTCGCTCGGTGCAGGTTTGGCGGCGGGTGCAAAAGCTGCGGTGAATGCTGGCAGGAAACTGGCAGGCGCCTTCAAGCAAGGGCTGAGTGGTAAAGGTGCGGGCAAAAGTTTTGCCAATGGAAAAGGCGCCAAGGCTGCGCAAAAGGCAAAAACTGCGAAAGCCAGTGCGGTGGCAGAGGAAGAGGTCGAAACGAAATGGACGCTGGTCAGGCCCAAAGACAAGTTGAACTATCTCAGGATAGAGGCGCGTGAAGCCTCGTTGGCCAGAGCAGAGCAATTCATGAGCCATATCGAGGAGGGAAACTCGCCGACATCGGCTGCCGCGCTCATTCACGCTGAATATACGCCAATGAAAGGTCCATCCAGTTCAACGTCAAAGTCGATGCATCTTTATTTGTCGAAGGGCGATCGCGTGTATCTGACGGAAAATGCCAAAGACCGGATTGCCACCATCAAACAGCTGGGTGGCCACTATAACGAAAAAAAATAGGCATAAGTCGTCCAGTCAGATAGCCCCAGGTGTGAGGCCGAAGACCTCACTGTCCCGGCCAGGATTTGGGCATTGTACTTGTCCGTTCTGCATGAACACGTCGGGCGTGCTGTTCCAGCGCCCACTCCACATGCTCTCTCACCAACTCTGACGGATAATCCCGTCGCGCCTTCAACGCTTCCAGCACCGGGATCGTTGAAGGCGCATTGCCCAGTCCCACCGCCAGATTCCTCAACCAGCGCTCATATCCCGCCCGCCGCAACGGCGAACCTTCAGTGCTGCTCAAGAACTTCTCTTCATCCCACAAAAAAAGCTCAGCCAGTTCGGCATTGTCGAGGTTGTGCCGTGGCTTGAAATCGCTTTCCCCGGAAGGCTTGGCGAAACGGTTCCACGGGCAGACGATCTGGCAGTCATCACAGCCGAACACGCGATTGCCAATCAACGGCCGCAACTCTTCGGGAATTGCGGTTTTCAGTTCGATGGTCAGATAGGAAATGCAGCGCCGTGCGTCCAGCACGTACGGGCCGACGAAGGCGTTGGTCGGGCAGATATCCAGGCACGCAGTGCAACGGCCACAGTGCTCGGTGCTGTGCGGTTCATCCACCGGCAACGGCAGATCGACGAACAATTCGCTCAGGAAGAAGTAGCTGCCAGCCTTGCGATTCAACACCAGGGTGTTCTTGCCAATCCAGCCCAGCCCGGCCTGTTCGGCGATGGCTTTTTCCAGCACCGGGGCGCTGTCGACGAACGCACGAAAACCGAACGGGCCGATCTCGGCCTGAATTTTGTCGGCCAATTGCTGCACACGTTTACGGATCAATTTGTGGTAATCGCGGCCCAAGGCATAACGCGACACGTAGGCTTTTTCCGGTTGCGCCAGCATTTGCGCCATTTGGGTGTCGCCGGGCAGGTAGTCCATGCGCAGGGAGACCACGCGCAAAGTCCCCGGCACCAGTTCCTCGGGATGCGAGCGTTTGCTGCCATGGGCGCCCATGTAGTCCATTTCGCCGTGGTAGCCGGCCGCGAGCCAGCGCTCGAGGTGCTGCTCATGCTCGGCGAGGTTCAGGCCGCTGATGCCGACTTGCTGAAAGCCCAGCTCGCGCCCCCACTCCTTGATCGATTGGGCGAGGGCGGGCAGGTCTGTGGTGATGGCGGACATGAGGCGAGAGAAACCGGAGCTGAGGTGCGTATAATTCTGCCAGACATCGGAGCCCGAAGACGCATGCCGCAGACGAAAGATGAATTACCCGACGCACTGTACGGCGCCGCCCAGGTACGTGAGCTCGACGCGCGGCTGATTGCCGCCGGCACGCCGGGCATCGAATTGATGCAGCGCGCGGCCCGGGCGACCTGGCGCGCGCTGGTGCGGCAATGGCCGGACGCGAACGAACTGACAGTGCTGGCCGGGCATGGCAACAATGCCGGCGACGGTTACCTGATTGCCGTTCTGGCGTTGCGCGCTGGTTGGGCTGTGCGCGTGCTGGCGGTGGGCGATCCGCAGCGCTTGCAAGGGGATGCGGCGCTTGCTCATGCCGAGGCACTGGCCGTCGGTGTTGATGTGCAGCGCTGGGCTGTTGAGCGCGAGCTGCGTGGCGTTGTCGTCGATGCCTTGCTGGGCACAGGTTTGAACGGCGAGGTGCGCGAGCCCTATGCGGCTGCGATCAACGCGATCAACGCCAGCGGTCTGCCGGTAACGGCGGTCGATATCCCTTCCGGACTCTGCGCCGACACCGGGCGCACCCTGGGTGTCGCGGTACGCGCTGATCTGACGGTGACGTTTATCGCTCTCAAGGTCGGCCTGTTCACTGGCGATGCCGCCGATCACATAGGTGAGCTGGTTTTCAATGATCTGCAGGCCAGCGCCGACATTTATAGTGACATTGCTGTCCGCGCCCGACGCCTCAGCCCGTCTAATCTTCCGCTGCCAGCCCCGCGCACACCGACGGCGCACAAGGGCCGCTTTGGCCATGTGTTGCTGATCGGCGGCGATCACGGTTTTGGCGGGGCGATCCTGCTGAGTACGGAAACGGCCCTGCGCAGCGGCGCGGGCATGGTGTCGCTGGCAACGCGTCCGGAGCACGTTCCGGCGGCGTTGAGCCGGGTACCGGAAGCCATGGCCCTCGGCACCTCGTCGGCCAATCAGTTGATGGGCCTGCTGGAAAATGTCTCGACGCTGGTCGTCGGTCCCGGGCTGGGGCAGGCCAGTTGGGGGTGCGCGTTGTTGTCTGCGGCGGCCAACGCACCCTTGCCACAGGTATGGGATGCTGATGCGTTGAACCTGCTGGCCCGCGGTTTCGTTCAATTGCCCAAGGATTGCGTGATCACCCCGCATCCGGGTGAGGCGGCGCGGTTGTTGGGCGTCAGCACTGCCGACGTGCAGGCGGATCGTCCGACGGCGACGCTTGAATTGAGCAAAAAATATACAGCAGTGGTGGTGTTGAAAGGCGCAGGCAGCCTGATCGCGCATCCCGACGGGCGTCTGGCGCTGTGTCATCAAGGCCATCCGGCAATGGCCACGGGCGGCCTCGGCGATGTGCTGGCCGGTTTGATCGGCGCACTGCTGGCGCAGGGTATGCAGGCTTTCGATGCCGCAAGTCTCGCCGTGTGGCTGCATGCCAATGCCGGCTTGCAACAAGGCAAATTCGGCCGTGGGCTGGCGGCCAGTGATCTGATTCCAGCCATTCGTCAGTTGTTGGAGGAGCAAGCACCGTGTCTGAAGTAACCCTGTACCTGGCCGATGAACAGGCGATGAGCGACTTTGGCGCACGGATCGCCCGCGTCACCCAGGGCCATGGCCTGATTTTTCTTGAAGGCAACCTGGGCATGGGCAAAACCACGCTCTCGCGTGGCATCATTCGCGGGCTTGGGCATGTCGGCGCGGTAAAAAGTCCGACCTTCACCTTGGTTGAGCCCTACGAGATCGGTGACGTTCGTGCCTTCCACTTCGACCTGTATCGACTGGTCGATCCGGAAGAGCTGGAGTTTCTCGGTATCCGTGACTACTTCGAAGACGATGCGCTGTGCCTGATCGAGTGGCCCGATAAAGGTGCAGGCTTTTTGCCAAAGCCTGACCTGACCATTACCATTAGCCCGCAAGACAGCGGGCGTTCGCTGAAAATTTTGTCCCAGGGCTCGCGTGGCGAGGCCTGGTGTGCCGCTTTGGCATTGGAATCCAATTAAATGATGGGGTTTGGTATGCGCTTTCGCGCGTTGGTGGCTGCCGCTGGACTGATGTTGATGGCAGTAACCGTCAACGCTGTGGCCGATTCAAAGGTCAACAGCGTGCGCCTGTGGCGGGCGCCGGACAACACGCGACTGGTCTTCGACTTGAGCGGCCCGGTACAGCACAGCGTATTTACTCTGACTGCACCGGACCGTTTGGTCATCGACATCAATGGTGCCACTCTCGGTGCACCCTTGAATGTACAGACCGCCAACACGCCGATCACCGCCATGCGCTCGGCCCAGCGCACGCCCACCGATCTGCGGGTGGTCATCGACCTGAAGAAAGCCGTCACCCCGAAAAGCTTCTCGCTGGCGCCGAACGCACAGTACGGCAACCGGCTGGTGGTCGACCTGTTCGACAACCCGGCCGATGCCGCGCCGCCGCCTGCACCAACGCCTTCGGTGGCAACCGTGCCGGCAGTGCCGGTGACCCCGACGGAACCGGCAATCAAACTGCCGCCAGCCCCGGCCGGCAAGCGCGACATCATTGTGGTGATCGACGCCGGCCACGGCGGTGAAGACCCCGGTGCCTCCGGCTCGCGCGGCCAGCGTGAAAAAGACGTGGTGCTGCAGATCGCTCGCGAATTGCAGCGTCAGGTCAACGGCATGAAAGGCTTCCGTGCCGAGCTGACGCGTACCGGCGACTACTTCATTCCGTTGCGTGGGCGTACCGAAATCGCCCGCAAGAAGGGCGCTGACCTGTTCGTCTCGATTCACGCCGACGCCGCGCCATCCGCTGCAGCGTTTGGTGCTTCGGTATTTGCACTGTCCGATCGCGGCGCTACGTCGGAAACCGCCCGTTGGCTGGCCGACAGCGAAAACCGTTCCGACCTGATCGGTGGTGCCGGCAACGTCAGCCTGGATGACAAGGACCGCATGCTCGCTGGCGTGCTGCTCGACCTGTCGATGACGGCCTCGCTGACCTCCAGTCTCAACGTCGGCCAGAAAGTTCTGACCAACATCGGCCGCGTTACGCCGCTGCACAAACAGCGCGTGGAACAGGCGGGGTTCATGGTACTGAAATCGCCGGACATCCCATCGATTCTGGTCGAAACCGGTTTTATCTCCAACGCCAACGAGGCCAACAAGCTCTCGGCATCGAGCCACCAGCAAGCGCTGGCCCGCTCGATCAGCAGCGGCGTGCGCCAGTTCTTCCAGCAGAACCCGCCGCCGGGCACCTACATCGCCTGGCTGCGTGATTCCGGCAAGATCGCCCAAGGCCCGCGCGATCACCGCGTCGGCCCCGGTGAGACGCTGGCGATGATCGGCGTGCGCTATCAAGTGTCGCCGGCGACGCTGCGTGCGGCGAACAACCTGAAAACCGATGAGCTGAAAGTCGGCCAGCACCTGACCATTCCCGGCACTGAACTGGCGTCGAAAGAATGAATCAGGTACTGAACAGCGCCCGCATCGAACTGCTCAGCCCGCGGCTGGCGAACCAGATTGCCGCCGGTGAGGTGGTTGAGCGTCCGGCCTCGGTAATCAAGGAGTTGCTGGAAAACAGCCTCGATTCCGGCGCCAAGCGTATCGATGTCGATGTCGAGCAGGGCGGCGTCAAGTTGCTGCGGGTGCGTGACGACGGTAACGGCATTTCCGCCGACGACCTGCCGCTGGCGCTGGCCCGTCACGCCACCAGCAAGATTCGCAACCTCGAAGACCTCGAGCAGGTCATGAGCCTGGGTTTTCGCGGCGAGGCGCTGGCGTCGATCAGCTCCGTGGCGCGCCTGACCCTGACCTCGCGCACCCGCGACGCCGATCAGGCCTGGCAGGTCGAGACCGAGGGCCGCGACATGGCGCCCCGCGTGCAACCGGCCGCGCACCCGGTCGGCACCTCGGTGGAAGTCCGCGACCTGTTTTTCAACACCCCGGCGCGGCGCAAATTCCTCAAGACCGAAAAAACCGAATTCGATCACCTGCAAGAGGTGATCAAGCGTCTGGCGCTGGCGCGTTTCGACGTGGCCTTCCATCTGCGCCACAACGGCAAAACCATCCTCAGCCTGCACGAGGCCCACGATGATGCGGCCCGCGCCCGGCGGGTGGCGGCTATCTGCGGCTCGGGTTTCCTTGAGCAGGCGCTGCCGATCGAGATCGAACGCAATGGCTTGCACCTGTGGGGCTGGGTCGGTTTGCCAACGTTCAACCGCAGTCAGGCGGACTTGCAGTATTTCTTTGTGAATGGCCGCGCGGTGCGCGACAAACTGGTCGCCCACGCGGTGCGCCAGGCCTATCGCGACGTGCTGTTCAATGGTCGCCATCCGACGTTCGCGCTGTTTTTCGAAGTGGATCCGGCGGCGGTCGACGTCAACGTGCACCCGACCAAACACGAAGTGCGCTTTCGCGACGGGCGCATGGTCCATGACTTCCTGTATGGCACCTTGCACCGTGCGTTGGGCGACGTGCGTCCGGAAGACCAGTTGGCCGGCTCCGTGACCACGGCCATCGTGCGACCCAGCGGAATCGAGGCGGGCGAATTTGGCCCGCAAGGCGAAATGCGACTTGCCGCGAATGCGTTGCTCGAGCAGCCGCAGGCGCAACCGGCGTTCAATACCTCGTCCGGTGCCAGTGTTGGCGGCGCTTATCAGTATCAGTACACGCCACGCCCGCAGTCGGCCCTGCCCGCTGCCGAGGCTCAAGCCGCTTACAAAGAATTTTTCGCGCCGCTGCCCGAGGCCAATGCCAGCGCGCTACCGACCGGCCAGGAAGATATTCCGCCGCTCGGCTATGCGCTGGCGCAGCTCAAGGGCATCTACATTCTTTCCGAGAACGCCAATGGCCTGGTGCTGGTGGACATGCATGCTGCCCATGAGCGGATCATGTACGAACGCCTGAAAATCGCTATGGCCAGTGAAGGCCTGAGCGGTCAGCCGTTGCTGGTGCCGGAGTCGCTGGCCGTGAGTCAGCGCGAAGCCGATTGCGCCGAAGAGCATGCCGCGTGGTTCCAGCGGCTTGGCTTCGAATTGCAGCGGCTGGGCCCCGAGACCCTGGCGATCCGGCAGATTCCGGCGTTGCTCAAGCAGGCCGAGGCCAACCGTTTGGTCGGTGACGTGCTGTCGGACCTGATGGAATACGGCACCAGTGACCGCATTCAGGCGCACCTCAACGAATTGCTTGGCACCATGGCCTGCCACGGCGCGATTCGCGCCAACCGGCGCCTGGCCCTGCCGGAAATGAACGGCCTGCTGCGTGACATGGAAAACACCGAGCGCAGCGGTCAATGCAACCATGGCCGACCGACCTGGACCCAACTGGGTCTGGACGATCTGGACAAACTGTTCCTGCGCGGTCGTTGATGAGCCAGCTTCCTCCAGCGATTTTCCTGATGGGCCCGACCGCTGCGGGCAAGACCGACCTGGCCATCGAGCTGACCAAAGTGCTGCCCTGCGAGCTGATCAGTGTCGATTCGGCGCTGGTCTATCGCGGCATGGACATCGGCACCGCCAAGCCTTCAAGAGCGCTCTTGGCCGAACATCCGCACCGCTTGATCGACATTCTTGATCCGGCCGAAGCTTATTCGGCTGCGGATTTTCGCCGCGATGCCCTGCAAGCCATGGCCGACATCACCGCACGCGGCAAAATTCCGCTTCTGGTGGGCGGCACCATGCTCTATTACAAGGCTTTGGTCGAAGGTCTGGCCGACATGCCCGCCGCCGATCCCGAGGTCCGCGCGCAGATCGAAGAAGAGGCCGCGCGCCTTGGCTGGCAGGCCCTGCACGATCAATTGGCAATCATCGACCCGGTGTCGGCGGCGCGGATTCATCCGAACGATCCGCAGCGCCTGAGTCGCGCCCTCGAAGTTTATCGCGTCAGCGGTCGCAGCATGACTGACCTGCGTCAGCAACAATCTGCGCAAAGTACCGAAGCAGCCGCTTCGGGACTGCAACAATTGCCCTATACTGTCGCGAACCTGGCCATTGCCCCGGCAGATCGCCAGGTACTGCATGAACGCATCAAACAAAGATTCACAAATATGTTGGAACAGGGATTCATCGACGAGGTCGTAGCCCTGCGTAATAGAAGTGACCTGCATGCCGGGTTGCCGTCTATACGTGCGGTAGGCTATCGCCAAGTCTGGGACTACCTGGATGGCAAGCTGACGTTGGCCGAAATGCAGGAGCGCGGCATCATCGCCACGCGCCAATTGGCCAAACGCCAGTTCACCTGGCTGCGCAGCTGGGAAGATTTACACTGGCTGGACAGTCTTGATTGCGACAATCTGCCACGCGCCTTGAAATACCTTGGGACCATCTCCATATTGAGCTGAGTCCTTGCAATTGCCGTCTATCCTTGGGGGTGTGGCGGCCAAAGCCATCTGAATTACCTATTTTTTATTATTGAATCCTTAAAGGAGTGCGGCACATGTCAAAAGGGCATTCGCTACAAGACCCTTACCTGAATACTTTACGTAAAGAGAAAGTCGGGGTTTCCATCTACCTGGTCAACGGTATCAAACTGCAAGGCACGATCGAGTCGTTCGACCAGTTCGTGATCCTGCTGAAGAACACCGTCAGCCAGATGGTTTACAAACACGCTATCTCGACCGTAGTGCCGGTTCGTCCGATTCGTCTGCCTAGCGCAACCGAAAACGAACAGGGCGACGCAGAGCCAGCTCCGGGTAACGCCTGATAGGAGTCTCCTTTGTTCTTTGAGCGCCACGGTGGTGGTGAACGAGTGATTCTCGTTCACTTGGATGGACAGGACCCTGAGGCGCGCGAAGATCCGCAGGAGTTTCAGGAGTTGGCTAATTCGGCCGGCGCCGAGACCGTTGCGTTTTTTAACGTGCCGCGTCATCGGCCAACCGCCAAATACCTGATTGGCAGCGGCAAGGTCGAAGAGCTACGCGACCTGGTCAAGGCTGAAGAAGCCGATCTGGTGATTTTCAATCACGTCCTCACGCCCAGCCAGGAACGCAACCTCGAACGTGTTTTCGAGTGTCGCGTGATCGACCGCACCGGTCTGATTCTCGATATTTTCGCCCAACGCGCCCGTACCCATGAAGGCAAGCTCCAGGTCGAACTGGCCCAGCTTGACCACATGAGCACCCGGCTGGTCCGCGGCTGGACGCACCTTGAGCGTCAGGGTGGCGGCATCGGCATGCGCGGTCCGGGTGAAACCCAGCTCGAAACCGACCGGCGTCTGCTGCGGGTGCGCCTGCGTCAGATCAAGGGCCGGCTGGAGAAGGTGCGCAGCCAGCGCGAGCAGTCGCGTCGCGGCCGTTCGCGGGCAGAGATTCCGACCGTATCGCTGGTCGGCTATACCAACGCCGGCAAGTCCACGCTGTTCAACAACGTGACGAAATCCGAGGTCTATGCGGCTGACCAGCTGTTCGCCACGCTCGACCCGACCCTGCGTCGTCTGGATCTGGATGACCTGGGGCCGATTGTCCTGGCCGATACGGTAGGTTTCATTCGGCACTTGCCGCACAAGCTGGTTGAAGCATTTCGGTCTACCCTCGAAGAGTCGAGCAACTCGGACTTGCTGTTGCACGTCATCGACGCAGCGGAGCCGGATCGCATGTTGCAGATCGAGCAGGTGATGGTGGTGCTGGGCGAGATTGGTGCCCAGGACTTGCCGATCCTCGAGGTCTATAACAAACTCGATTTGCTCGAAGGTGTCGAGCCGCAAATCCAGCGCGACGAAGACGGCAAGCCCCAGCGGGTCTGGTTGTCGGCACGTGATGGCAGCGGTCTGGAATTGCTCGAACAGGCGATTGCCGAATTGCTCGGCAGTGATCTGTTTGTCGGTACCTTGCGTTTGCCGCAACGCTTCGCGCGACTGCGTGCGCAGTTTTTCGAACTCGGCGCGGTGCAGAAAGAAGAGCACGACGAAGAAGGTGTCAGTCTGCTGACCGTTCGTTTGCCCCGGATCGAGTTGAATCGACTGGTAAGCCGCGAAGGATTGCAGCCGATGGAATTCATCGAGCAACACACTTTGCAATAAAAGCCTGAAAAAGCGGTTGTGCCGCAACGGCAGGCATTCTGTAGCATTGGTCGGCGCGCCGTGGGTGCGTCTTTGCTTTATCAGATGGAGAGCGCTATGGCTTGGAATGAGCCGGGTGGCAACTCGAACAATCAGGATCCCTGGGGCGGCAAGCGCCGCAATAACGGCGACCGCAAGGGGCCACCGGATCTCGACGAGGCCTTCCGAAAGCTGCAGGAAAGCCTGAACGGGTTGTTCGGTGGTGGCAAGAAACGTGGTGATGACGGCGGTGGTTCGGGCAAGAGCAGTGGCGGCTTCGGCGGCCTGCTCGGCATCGGCCTGGTCGTGCTGGCGGCCGTCTGGCTGTACAGCGCCGTCTACGTGGTGGACGAGCAGGAGCAGGCCGTGGTGCTGCGCTTCGGCAAGTACTACGAGACTGTCGGCCCGGGCCTGAACATTTATTTCCCGCCGATCGACAAAAAGTACATGGAAAACGTGACGCGTGAGCGTGCGTACTCCAAGCAGGGCCAGATGCTCACTGAAGACGAAAATATCGTCGAAGTGCCGCTGACCGTGCAGTACAAGATCAGCAACCTGCAGGACTTCGTGCTGAACGTCGATCAGCCGGAAATCAGTCTGCAGCATGCGACTGAAAGTGCCCTGCGCCACGTGGTCGGTTCGACCGCCATGGACCAGGTGCTGACCGAAGGGCGTGAATTGATGGCCAGCGAGATCAAGGAGCGTCTGCAACGTTTCCTCGATACTTATCGCACCGGCATCACCGTTACCCAGGTCAACGTACAGAGCGCAGCGGCACCGCGTGAAGTGCAGGAAGCCTTCGACGACGTGATCCGCGCCCGTGAAGACGAGCAGCGTTCGCGCAACCAGGCCGAAACCTACGCCAACGGCGTGGTGCCGGAAGCCCGAGGTCAGGCCCAGCGCATCATCGAAGATGCCAACGGTTACCGCGACGAAACGATCTCCCGCGCCAAGGGTGAGGCCGATCGCTTTACCAAACTGGTCGCCGAGTATCGCAAGGCACCTGAAGTCACCCGCGAGCGTCTGTACCTGGACACCATGCAGGAAGTCTTCAGCAACACCAGCAAGGTACTCGTGACCGGCAACAAGAACGGCCAGAGCAATCTGCTCTATCTGCCGTTGGACAAGATGATCCAGAACAGCTCGGGCAACGCACCGGTCACCGGTTCGGCCGCCAGCAACAACACGGACGTCACGCCGCATGTCACTGACGTGCCGCAGACACGTACAAGGGAGACCCGCTGATGAGCAATAAATCGCTGATCGCCCTGATCGTTGGCGTCGTTGTGGTACTGGTGGGCTGGAATTGCTTCTATATCGTCGCTCAGACCGAGCGTGCGGTGCTGCTGCAATTCGGTCGCGTGGTTCAGGCGGATGTCCAGCCGGGTCTGCATGTGAAGGTGCCTTACGTTAACCAGGTGCGTAAATTCGACGCACGCCTGTTGACGCTGGACGCACCGACGCAGCGCTTCCTGACCCTGGAAAAGAAAGCCGTGATGGTCGATGCCTACGCCAAGTGGCGAGTGAAAGATGCCGAGCGCTTCTACACCGCGACTTCCGGTCTCAAGCAGATTGCCGACGAGCGTTTGTCGCGTCGTCTGGAGTCGGGCCTGCGTGACCAGTTCGGCAAGCGCACCCTGCACGAAGTGGTGTCGGGTGAGCGCGATGCACTGATGGCTGACATCACTGCATCGCTGAACAAGATGGCGGAAAAGGAGCTGGGTATCGAAGTCGTCGATGTCCGGGTCAAGGCCATCGATCTGCCGAAGGAAGTGAACCGCAGCGTGTTCGAACGTATGAGCACCGAGCGTGAGCGTGAAGCTCGCGAGCACCGCGCCAAGGGTAACGAGCTGGCCGAAGGCATCCGTGCCGACGCTGATCGTCAACGCCGCGTGCTGCTGGCTGAAGCCTATCGTGAATCCGAAGAGGTTCGCGGTGATGGTGACGCCCAGGCCGCTGCGATCTATTCCAAGGCCTACGGCCAGGATCAGGAGTTCTACGGTTTCTACCGTAGCCTGCGTGCCTACCGTGAAAGCTTCGCGAACAAATCCGACGTCATGGTCCTCGACCCAAGCAGCGACTTCTTCCGTTATCTGGAAAAAGCCAAGCCTTGATGCGACGTTGACCTGAATCGCTCCGCCCGGCGGCTAAATCCTCGGGCGGGGTGATCCTTTGGGAAAACGTGTGTATGATGCGGCAGCCGGGAAATTCCCGGCTTTTTTGCGTCTGCACGTTTGATTGCTGTTTTTTGTTGCAGGCATCGGGTTGAATGGCCCGAACGTTTTTCGAGGAAAGTGGTGGGCGAAGCCGGTAACAGGCCTTTTGCCGCGTCGTTCATGCGCGTGCGTTTTGAACGGGTCAACCATTTTCTGCTTCACTCAAGGCTCGCCCGCAGGCTGGCCGCCCGGATCAAAGGGGAATGGCGTAATGGCAACGGTAGACCGCTGGCTGCTGCCAGATGGCATCGAAGAAGTACTGCCACCGGAAGCGGCGCGCATCGAAGTCGCGCGTCGTCAGGTGTTGGATCTGTTCCAGAGCTGGGGTTACGAATTTGTCGTGACTCCCCATATCGAGTACCTGGAATCCCTGCTGACCGGTGCGGGCCAGGACCTGGATCTGCGCACCTTCAAGGTCATCGACCCGCAGTCGGGTCGGCAGATGGGATTCCGCGCCGACATCACACCGCAAGTCGCGCGCATCGATGCGCACACCCTGCGCCGCGAAGGCCCGAGCCGGCTGTGCTACGCCGGCAGCGTGCTGCACGCCCAGCCGCGGGCCTTGTCGTCCTCGCGCAGCCCGATCCAGTTGGGTGCCGAGTTGTACGGCGACGCCAGCCCGAGCAGCGACGTTGAAGTGATCAGCCTGATGCTGGCCATGCTGCAACTGGCCGACGTGCCGGACGTGCACATGGACCTTGGTCATGTCGGCATCTATCGGGGGCTGGCACGCGCCGCCGGTTTGTCGGGTGAAGTCGAACAGCAGTTGTTCGATGCGCTGCAACGCAAGGCCATCGACGAGGTCATTACCCTGACCGAAGGCTTGCCGGCGAATCTGTCCGACATGCTGCGCGCTTTGGTAGACCTGTGTGGCGGTCGCGAAGTGTTGAGCGCTGCGCGCGAGCGTCTGGCCAATGCGCCGGCGCCAGTGCTGGCGGCCCTGGAAGACTTGCTGGCGATTGCCGAGCGTCTTTCGGTGCGCTTCCCTGATCTGCCGTTGTACTTCGACCTGGGTGAATTGCGCGGCTATCACTACCACACCGGTGTGGTGTTCGCCGTGTTCGTGCCGGGCGTGGGTCAGTCCATCGCTCAGGGCGGTCGTTACGATGACATCGGCGCCGATTTTGGTCGTGCGCGTCCGGCGACCGGTTTCTCTACCGATTTGAAAACCCTGGTGACCCTGGGGCGTGCTGAGATCGAGCTACCGTCTGGCGGTATCTGGATGCCTGACAGTACGGATGCGGCACTCTGGCAGCAGGTTTGCCAGTTGCGCAGTGAGGGTCAGCGTGTCGTTCAGGCCTTGCCTGGACAACCTTTGGCCGCCGCCCGTGATGCGGACTGCGACCGGCAATTGATTCAGCAGAACGGGCTTTGGCAAGTATCGCCACTGGCTTCTTGAGTTTTCCTGCCGGCCTTCGCCGGCACCAAGTTTGCGCGAATGAGGACAAGTGTTATGGGTAAGAATGTCGTAGTCCTGGGCACCCAGTGGGGTGATGAGGGCAAAGGCAAGATCGTTGATCTGCTGACCGAACATGCTGCCGCCGTAGTGCGCTACCAGGGTGGCCACAACGCGGGCCACACGCTGGTGATCGACGGCGAGAAAACTGTCTTGCACCTGATCCCGTCGGGTGTGCTGCGCGAAGGCGTGCAGTGCCTGATCGGCAATGGCGTGGTCGTCGCACCTGATGCCCTGCTGCGCGAGATCACCAAGCTGGAAGAGAAAGGCGTACCGGTGCGTGAGCGTCTGCGTATCAGCCCGTCCTGCCCGCTGATCCTGTCCTTCCACGTTGCGCTGGACCAGGCCCGTGAAAAGGCCCGTGGCGAGCTGAAGATCGGCACTACCGGTCGCGGCATCGGCCCAGCGTACGAAGACAAGGTTGCCCGTCGTGGCCTGCGTGTCGGCGACCTGCTGAACATGCCGCGCTTTGAAGACAAGCTGCGTGAACTGGTGGATTACCACAACTTCATGCTGGTTGGTTACTACAAAGAGCCGGCCATCGAGTTCGAAAAGACCCTGGCCGAGTGCAAGGAATACGCCGAGCTGCTCAAGCCGCTGATGCTCGACGTCACCGCTGAGCTGCACGACCTGCGCCGTGCCGGCAAAGACATCATGTTCGAAGGCGCCCAGGGTTCGTTGCTCGACATCGACCACGGTACCTATCCGTACGTGACCAGCTCCAACACCACCGCGGGTGGCGTGGCAACTGGCTCCGGTGTTGGCCCGATGTTCCTCGATTACATCCTCGGCATCACCAAGGCGTACACCACGCGCGTCGGTTCGGGTCCGTTCCCGACTGAGCTGTTCGACGACGTTGGTGCTCACCTGGCCAAGCAAGGTCACGAGTTCGGCGCCACCACCGGCCGTGCCCGTCGCTGTGGCTGGTTCGACGCCGTCATCCTGCGTCGCGCTATCGATGTGAACAGCATCTCGGGCATCTGCCTGACCAAGCTGGACGTACTCGACGGTCTGGAAACCATCAACATCTGCGTCGGCTACAAAGACACGCAGGGCAACGCTGTTGCTCCGACCGATGCTGACAGCTACGTCGGCCTGCAGCCGGTCTACGAAGAAGTGCCGGGCTGGAGCGAATCGACTGTGGGTGCCAAGACCCTGGAAGAGCTGCCGGCCAATGCTCGCGCCTACATCAAACGCGTTGAAGAGTTGATCGGCGCACCGATCGACATTATTTCGACGGGCCCGGACCGCAACGAAACCATCGTTCTGCGTCATCCGTTCGCTTGATAAGTTGTTGATGTAAAAAACAAAGGCCCCTTAATCGGGGCCTTTGTCGTTTATGCCTGTTGGACGGCATGACCTTTGCTGTGAATCTGTCTACAAGAGTGCCACCAAATTAATGGCGTCAGACGTAGAGGGATTTCAAAGTGTCGGCCGTTCTCTCACTGTTACAAAGCCGTTTGCTGCGGCCCGTGTTCGTTACCTTGGGTATCGCCCTTTTGGTGCAAGTGTTGGTGGCCGTTGCCCTGACGCGAAGCACCGTCACGGCGCTGGAAGCGGATCTGGCGACGCGCCTGGGAACCGACAGCCAAAAGCTGTCCGGGGAACTGGAGCAGGCCGGGCGGGAAGTCACTTCCAGCCTCGACGCTTTGTCTGCCAGTACCCGGCAGCGTCTCACCGCTGGCCTGTCTTCACGCCTCAAAGAAGAGCAGGCGCAACTGCGTGCCACGCTGGAAAAGGACCTCAAGGATTCGGCCAATGACATGGCGCAGTTGCTCGCCTCCGTTGCTCCACGGGCGATGTGGGACAGCGACGTACCGACCCTGTCGGAATTTGCCCGTCGCGCCCAGCGCAATCCCAACGTGTTGTTCGTGGTGTATGACGATGCCACCGGTCAGCACCTGACCCGCTACCTCAACCGGGAAAACCCGATCAACAAGGCCTTGCTGGAAAAAGGTCAGGGCGAGCGGGCGCTGGATAAAGTCCTCGATGCAGCGAAAAACGATCCCTCGGTTTATTACCTCGAAGCGTCGATCAATCCCAATGGTGTGGAGATCGGCAAGGTGCTGATGGGCGTTTCCACAGCCTCGGTGGAAACCGACCTGGTCGAACTCGACAAACGTTTCTCGGCGCTGATCGCCAGCAGCGATCAACTGGTCGGGGACAGCCTCAAAGGCGCCGCGGCGGACAGCGCAAAAGCCATGCAGGCGCGCCTGCAGTCGGCGCAGTCCACGGCTGGCGAGATGAAAGCCAATACCGCGCAGACCGTTCAAGAGGCGGCGGCGACGCTGCGCTGGCGCATCGGCCTCGGCCTGGCGCTGGTCGGTTGCGCGGTGCTGCTGTTGCTGGCGGTGGTGCTGGGCCATCGCGTAGTCAATCGCCTGAAAATGCTCAACGCGGCGATGGACGACCTGGCGGCGGGCGAGGGCGATCTGACCAAGCGTGTGCAGATCAACAGCAAGGACGAAATCGGCGACATGGCCTCGGCAGTCAATCGGTTTGTGGACAAGTTGCAGCCGATCGTGCGCGAAGCTGGCGATGTGGCGCAGCGTACTGGCGTGGAAATTGGCGCGATGACCCTGCGCAATGCGGGCGCCGATGCGGCGGCAGGCATGCAGCGTGATGAAGTTGCCGAGAGCCTGCGTGCGTTGTCGCAAATGGCCGACGAGGCGCAATCGGAAAGCCATGCGATGCAGGCTGCACTCAAGCAAGTGGTGGAAATCCGTCAGGCGACCGATGAAAACACCCGCACCTCGGCCAAGGTTGGCGGCCTGATCGAAGCGCTGGCCGGGCAGGTCGACACCGGGGCGAAAGTCATCGAGCGGCTGGCGCAGCAGAGTGAACAGATTGAAGTGGTGCTGACGGTTATCCACGGCATTGCTGAGCAAACCAACCTGCTGGCCTTGAACGCGGCGATTGAAGCTGCGCGTGCAGGCGAGACCGGTCGCGGTTTTGCGGTTGTGGCAGACGAAGTGCGCGCATTGGCGAGCAAGACGCAAAGCTCCACCGGCGATATCCAGGCGCACATCGTCGCGTTGCAGCAGGGCGCGCGCGAAGCGGTCGAGGCGATCGGCCAGGCCGGGCGTCAGGCCAGTGAAGGCTTGCTGGTATTGCGTGACAGTGCGCGACTGCAGCAATCGGTGCAGGCTTCGGTTGAACAGGTGCACGCAGCGATTGGCCTCGCGACACAAGCCGCAGCACATCAGGCGCAGGGTGCGCAGGCGGTGCGCGGGCGGGTCGAAACCATTCATGCCCAGGCTGAAAAAGCCGCGCAGGCGGTGGTGGAAACCACGGCCAGTGGCAAGGTGCTGGATGGTCTGGCGGCGCAGCTCAAAGCGAGCCTGGGGCAGTTCAGGGCTTGATGTTGATCGGGCTGGCCTCATCGCGAGCAGGCTCACTCCTACATTTGGAATACGTTTCCCTGTAGGAGTGAGCCTGCTCGCGAAAGCGGTATCAACGGCTCAGATACATCCGCGTTGTAAGCAGATAAACCGGCAACCCCGACACCACAATCAACAACGCCGCATAAGGCGCCGCCGCCGCGAACTCGACATTCGCCGTATGCGCCCAGACCTCAGTCGCCAGCGTATTGAGCCCGGTCGGACTGAGTAGCAGCGTCGCCGTCAATTCCTTCATCGCATCGAGAAACACCAGCGCAAACGCCGCGCCCAGTGCCGGGAAAATGATCGGCAGCGTCACCCGGCAAAACGCCGTGAATGACGAAGCTCCGAGCGTGCGCGCAGCCTCTTCCAGCTGTGGGGCAGCCTTGTTCAGCGCGGTGCGAATCGGCGCCTGCGCCAGCGGCAGAAACAGCAGTGCATAAGCAATCAGCAGCAGTCCCGAGGTTTGATACAGCACTGGCACGTAGTGCAGAGCGAAATACACCAGCGTTAAAGCAATCACCAAGCCCGGCAGCGCGTGCAGCAGATATGGCAAACGCTCGGCCCAGATCGCCAGTTGGCCTTTGTAGCGCACCACCAGCAGCCCAACCGGAACCGCCAGCAGCAGGCAAAGAGCAGCGCCACCCAGTGACAACGCCAGCGATGACAGCAGCGCTTCGGTAATCGCCGCTACCGGGAACGCAGCCGATGAGCCGACCGCCAGCCAGTAAGCGAGCATCCCCAATGGAACCCCGCTGCCGACAATCGCCAACGCCAGGCAGTACAGCTGACCGAGCGCAGTCCATGGTCCCAGGCGGACCTGTTCAGCCTGACGCGCTGCGCCTTGACCGGTGCGCACATGCCGGCCCTTGCCGCGCACGCGCAGTTCCAGCCACAGCAACAGCAGGCACAGCGCGAGCAATACCGCCGAGAGCATCGCTGCGTTGGCGTTGCTGAATTCCAGCTCGAACTGCTGATAGATCGCAGTGGTGAAAGTTTGCAGGCCGATGATCGACAGTGCTCCGAACTCGACCAGCATATGCAAGGCGATCAACAGCGAGCCGGCCAATAGCGATGGCCAAAGCAGTGGCAGGGTCACTCGGAAAAACACGCCCCAGCGATTCTGCCCTAGCGTGCGAGCGGACTCTTCAAGGGAAGGGTCAAGGTTGCGCAACGTCGCGGCGACCGGCAGAAAGATAAGTGGATACTTTGACAGGCTCATCACCAGAATCGCCCCGCCAAGGCCTTCGAACTGTGCGCTCAGCGAAACCCAGGTGAAGCTGCTGACAAACGCCGGCACCGCGAACGGCAGGCACAGGATCACGCCCCACAGGCGCCGCCCCGGCAGATTGCTGCGCTCCAACAGCCAGGCCAGTGACAAGCCGATCACGCCGCAAGTGATCGTTACGCCGACCATCAGCGCCAGGGTGTTGCGCAACAATCCAAACACATACGGGCGCCACAGCAAATGCAGCGCTTCGGCCCAACCCGCCTGCCACGCCTTGAGCCCGACATAGGCCAGCGGCAACAGGCTCAACACCACCAGCAACAACACGGGCAGCAGCAGCCAGACCGACGGCCGTTTGCGTTTCGGCACGTAACCCCCGCGCGCGGCGGGGGCGGATAACGATACGCTCATCAGTTCAAGCCAACTTCGCGTTCCAGTTCCAGCGCTTCCTCAGCATTGCCCAGATCGGCCGGCGTCACATTCGGTGCTTCCAGTTCGCTGAACGGCTTGAGCCCGCGATCCGACTCCATGCCTTTGTGCAGCGGATATTCGGCGGTGGTCTGGGTGATCACGCGCTGACCTTCTTCGCTGGCCATGTAGGCGAGGAATTGCTGGGCTTCTTTTGGATGTTTGCTGGACTTCAGCACGGCAGCGCTGGACACGGTGATCAGGCCGCCAGCGTCACCGCCGGTGAAGTAGTGCAGTTTCGAATCGAGCTTGCCTTTTTCGCGTTGCAGGGCGAACCAGTAGTAATTGTTCACCAGCACGGTAGCGACCTCACCGTTCTCCACGGCTTTGAGCGCGACCATGTTGTTGCTGTAAGTCTTGCCGAATGCGCGCAGGCCGGTCAGCCATTCTTCGGCGGCGTCACGCCCGTGCAGCTTGATGATCGCCACGGCCTGTTCCTGGAATGCGCCGCTGGTCGGCACGAAACCGACCTTGCCTTGCCATTGCGGCTCGGAAAATTCCATCACCGATTTCGGCAGGTCTTTTTCGTCGATCAGTTTCGGGTTGAACGCAACCACGCGCACACGAGCGGTGACGCCGATCCAGGTGCCGTTGGCGGCTACGTATTTTTCCGGCAGCACCGCCAGGGTTGCGGTGTCGGCCTTCGCCAACAGGCCTTGTTCGCCGAGGTTGTTCAGCGGCGGCGACTCTTCGGTGTAGATCACGTCGGCGGGGGAGCGGTCGCCTTCTTCGATGATCTGGCTGGCGAGCTGATTGCTGCTGCCTTTACGAACGTTGACGTGAATGCCGGTCTTGGCTTCGAAAGCCTTGGCAATCGCATCGCCGACTTCCTTGTGCTGGCCGTTGTACAGAGTCAGGGAAACCGCATCGGCTGCCTGGGTGAGGGGAGTGGCGAGCGCCAGGCCGAGGAGGGTGAAGGTCAGGCCTCGGCGCAGGGTATTTCGAAACGTCATTCGCAGGGTTCCTCACTGTCGCATTGCAAAAACTTGCAACAATGATAAACGATATTGGTTCTCAGATGCGCCTTGCGCGGGCATTGGCGTTTTGATAACTGCTGAGGCGATTGACGTTTCCGAAGGCCGGAAACGCAAAAACCCGCTTTCGCGGGTTTCTGTGGAATTCAAGGCCTGACCTTGAATTTGAATTGGTGCCCAGAAGAAGACTCGAACTTCCACGACCGTAAGGTCACCAGCACCTGAAGCTGGCGTGTCTACCAATTTCACCATCTGGGCAATCATCGCGAGCGTTGCCGCTGTTGATGTGGCGCACTATACGGAGCGCATTTTGATCTGTAAACCCCTGATTTAATTTTAATAAATCGGTTTTAAGAAAACCCGGGCTTAGAATGCAAAAAACCCGCTTTCGCGGGTTTTGTGTGAGCCTTGAAACTGATCTAGTCTCAAGCTCGAAATTGGTGCCCAGAAGAAGACTCGAACTTCCACGACCGTAAGGTCACCAGCACCTGAAGCTGGCGTGTCTACCAATTTCACCATCTGGGCAATATCGTCAGCGCATCTGCGTCTTCGATGGCGCGCACTATACGGAGGCTCTTTTTGACTGTAAACCCCTGTTGGCAAAAAATATGATTTTTTTTACCAGCGGTGGTCAAAATGGCTTTCGGACGGCAGATCATGGCATCAGTTGCGCCTTATATAGCCGGAAATTTCCCGTTTCATGGCGCCTATGCCAAACTAACCCGCATATAGACAAGGTGAAAACTCTCTAATGGCCGATTGGCAGTCCCTCGATCCCGAGGCCGCTCGTGAAGCGGAAAAATACGAAAACCCTATTCCTAGCCGCGAACTGATCCTGGCGCATCTCGCCGATCGTGGTTCGCCGGCTGCCCGCGAGCAACTGGTCGAAGAGTTCGGTCTGACCACCGAAGACCAGATTGAAGCCCTGCGCCGCCGTCTGCGCGCCATGGAACGCGACGCTCAACTGATCTACACCCGCCGTGGCACCTATGCGCCGGTGGACAAGCTGGATCTGATCCTCGGTCGCATCAGCGGTCACCGTGACGGTTTCGGCTTCCTGGTGCCGGACGACGGCAGCGACGACCTGTTCATGAGCCCGGCGCAAATGCGTCTGGTGTTCGATGGCGACCGTGCGCTGGCCCGCGTTTCCGGCCTCGATCGTCGCGGTCGTCGCGAGGGTGTGATCGTTGAGGTGGTGTCCCGCGCTCACGAAACCATCGTCGGTCGTTACTTCGAAGAAGGCGGCATCGGTTTTGTGGTTGCCGACAACCCGAAGATCCAGCAGGAAGTGCTGGTCACGCCGGGCCGCAACGCGAACGCGCAGATCGGTCAGTTCGTCGAGGTGAAAATCACCCACTGGCCGACGCCACGCTTCCAGCCGCAAGGCGATGTGGTCGAAGTGGTCGGCAACTACATGGCGCCAGGCATGGAAATCGATGTTGCCCTGCGTACCTACGACATTCCGCACGTCTGGCCTGAAGCCGTACTGAAGGAAGCCGGCAAGCTCAAGCCGGAAGTCGAAGAAAAAGACAAAGAGAAGCGCATCGACCTGCGCCATCTGCCGTTCGTCACCATCGACGGCGAAGATGCCCGCGACTTCGATGACGCGGTTTATTGCGAAGCCAAACCGGGCAAGCTACGCCTGTTCTCCGGCGGCTGGAAGTTGTACGTGGCGATTGCCGACGTTTCCAGCTACGTGAAAATCGGTTCGGCGCTGGACAACGAAGCGCAGGTGCGCGGCAACTCGGTGTACTTCCCCGAGCGTGTGATTCCGATGCTGCCGGAGCAACTGTCCAACGGCCTGTGCTCGCTGAATCCTCACGTTGATCGTCTGGCCATGGTCTGCGAGATGACCATCTCCAAGTCCGGCGAAATGACCGACTACTGCTTCTATGAGGCGGTGATTCACTCCCATGCCCGCCTGACCTACAACAAGGTCAGCGCGATGCTGGAAACGCCGAAGGTGGCCGAAGCGCGCAAACTGCGCGGCGAATACACCGACGTCGTACCGCACCTGAAGCAGCTTTACGCGCTGTACAAAGTGCTGCTGGCAGCCCGTCATGTGCGTGGCGCGATCGATTTCGAAACTCAGGAAACCCGGATCATCTTCGGTTCCGAGCGCAAGATCGCCGAGATCCGTCCGACCATCCGCAACGACGCGCACAAGCTGATCGAGGAATGCATGCTGGCGGCCAACGTGGCCACCGCCGAATTCCTCAAGAAGCACGAAATTCCTGCGTTATATCGCGTTCACGCCGGTCCGCCGCCGGAGCGTCTGGAAAAACTGCGCGCGTTCCTGGGCGAGCTTGGCCTGTCCCTGCATAAAGGCAAGGACGGTCCGTCGCCGAAGGACTACCAGGCCTTGCTGGCGGGCATCAAGGATCGTCCGGATTTCCATCTGATCCAGACCGTCATGCTGCGCTCGCTGAGTCAGGCGGTGTACAGCGCTGAAAACGACGGCCACTTCGGCCTGAATTACGAAGCCTATACCCACTTCACTTCGCCGATCCGTCGTTATCCGGACCTGCTGACGCACCGCGCGATCCGCAGCGTGATCCATTCGAAGCAGGATACCCCGCACGTTCGCCGTGCCGGTGCGATGACCATTCCGAAGGCGCGCATCTATCCGTACGACGAAGCGGCGCTGGAGCAGCTCGGCGAGCAATGCTCGATGAGCGAACGCCGTGCCGACGAAGCGACCCGCGACGTAGTGAACTGGCTCAAGTGCGAGTTCATGAAGGACCGCGTCGGCGAGTCGTTCCCGGGCGTGATCACCGCAGTGACCGGTTTTGGTCTGTTCGTCGAGCTGACCGACATTTATGTCGAGGGCCTGGTCCACGTTACGGCGCTGCCGGGTGATTACTACCACTTCGATCCCGTGCATCACCGTTTGGCGGGCGAGCGCACTGGGCGCAGCTTCCGTCTTGGCGATACGGTTGAAGTGCGGGTGATGCGCGTCGACCTCGACGAGCGCAAGATCGACTTCGAGATGGCAGAAAAAACCATCAGCGCGCCGATCGGCCGCAAAAAGCGGGGCGCTGAAACCGCCGTACCGGCTGCCAAGGCTGCTGAAGACAAGGCGCCGTCGAAAAGCGCCAGCCGTCGTCCGGCCAAGGAAAAAGCAGCAGAAGCCTATCGCCCGAGCGATGCCGTGGCGAAAAACGCCGAGCTGCGTAAAAGCCGCGAAATGAAGAAGGCCTTGCTCGACGATGCAAAAAGCGGTGGTAAAGCGGCGTCTGGGGGAAAGGCCGGACGGTCGGCGCCTGAAAAGGCTTCCGGCGGCAAGCCAGCCAAACCGAGCAAGCACCGCAAGGGCCCGCCAAAAGCGGGTTCCGCTCCAGCCAAAAGTGGCGGAGCCCGTAAACCGAAGGCGAAGTCATGAGTCAGTTGGAAAAAATCTACGGCGTTCACGCGGTAGAAGCGTTGCTGCGTCACCACCCAAAACGCGTCAAGCAGATCTGGCTGGCGGAAAGCCGCAACGATCCACGGGTGCAGACCCTGGTTGAGCTGGCTAACGAAAATCGTGTTCAGGTTGGCCAGGCCGAGCGCCGCGAAATGGACGCCTGGGTCGAAGGCGTCCATCAGGGCGTGGTTGCGGAAGTCAGCCCGAGCCAGGTCTGGGGCGAAGCGATGCTCGACGAATTGCTCGATCGCACCGAAGGCGCGCCGCTGCTGCTGGTGCTCGACGGCGTAACCGACCCGCACAACCTCGGTGCCTGCCTGCGCTCGGCCGATGCGGCAGGCGCGCTGGCAGTCATCGTGCCGAAGGACAAGTCGGCAACCCTGACGCCCGTGGTGCGCAAAGTCGCCTGCGGTGCGGCGGAAGTGATTCCGCTGGTGGCGGTGACCAACCTCGCCCGTACGCTGGAAAAACTTCAGCAGCGCGGTCTGTGGGTGGTCGGTACGGCGGGCGAGGCCGAGGTCAGCATTTATGACCAGGACCTGACCGGCCCGACCATTCTGATCATGGGCGCCGAAGGCAAAGGCATGCGTCGCCTGACCCGCGAGCACTGCGACTATCTGGTGAACCTGCCGATGGCCGGTAGCGTCAGCAGTCTCAACGTCTCCGTGGCTACAGGCGTTTGCCTGTTCGAAGCCCAGCGCCAGCGCGGCGCCAAGGCCAAGGCTGCCACGAAGAAGTCCTGAGCCACTGCAAATCCCCTGTAGGAGTGAGCCTGCTCGCGATAGCGG